>JACMMB010000164.1 GCA_014379305.1 Akkermansiaceae bacterium | reverse complement strand
GTTTTTCCAATATCGGCCAAGCACCTCGATACAGTTGGTCCGATGGCCGCCGATATTCCAAATCTGGTAAAGGGCATGGACCTTTTACAAAGAGGATTCGCATCCCGTTACAGGGCAGCCGTTGCAGACAAACCTTCAGCTAGGCAGATCCGGATTGGAAGACTGTACATCAACGGCACTGATCCTGAGATCGATAAGGCCATTGACGAGGCGCTCGCCGCCAAAGGCTTTAAAATTGTCAAGCTGGACGACAAATTCAGGGCGAAGTGGGCACAGGCGGATGCGGATGGCGAAACGATTGCTCTCGGGGACGCCTGGGTCAACAATCAGAAATATACCGACAATCTCAAGATCGAGCGCACAACCCGTTTGGTCATCGCCAAAGGAGGTGTCGATTACGCGACTGGTTATGAGGCTGCGGTAAAACGAAAGCCGGCATGGCAGCGTGATCTCAGCCAGGTTTTCCAAAAAGTGGATTTCATAGCCACTCCCACGCTTCAGAGTCTGCCTCCCCGGTTTCCGATACTCGGTTCATCAGTCGTTTTTGAATGGCTGGTGTTCAACTCCCAAAATACGGTAGGAGTGAATTTTGCCGGAAATCCTGCCTTGGCGATCCCGATTCAAATGCCGCCGCAAGGCAAGCTTCTCCCGGTGACCAGCCTGCAGTTGGTCGGACCGCGCCTCAGTGAGGCACAACTTTTAAACGCGGGCCGCCTGCTCGAATCCAAGCGCTGAACTGACAAATGGCTGCGCGGCGGAAGCAGTCTTTACCAAAAATAAAATGAAAAATCACACTAGAACCCTGGCTCTGGCCGTTGCTTCCGCACTCTTCCTGACTTCGCATGCAGGCCTGTCGGAATCGGTCGCACAATTGATGGCAAAAGGAGACAATGCGGACCGCTCTTTCAAGGCTCAGGAAGCACTTGCCAGCTATTTACCTGCGGAAAAACTTGAACCCGACAATGTAAAAATCCTCCTGCGCATCGCGAGGCAATACCGCCATTTGATGAGCGATTCCGGCAATGTGAGGGAGAAACTGAGGCTCGGCGGCATTGCTCTCAGCTACGGACAGAAAGCGGCGGCTCTCGCGCCAAACGATTCCGAGGCACAACTTTCCACAGCGATCACCTACGGCAAGATGCTGCCATTTCAGGGCAATAAGGAAAAAGTAAAATCAAGCCCATTGATCAAGGCTGCGGCCGATCGGGCCATCAAGCTGGATTCGCGCAATGATAACGCTTGGCATGTGCTGGGCCGCTGGCACCAATCGCTAGCAGACGTCGGCGGGGTCAGCCGGAGTATTGGCGGCGTGATCTATGGCAAACTGCCGAAAGGCAGTAATACGGAATCCATTGCCTGCTTTGAAAAAGCCATTGCGATCAATCCCCGCCGTCTCCGCCATTATATCGAGGAGGGGCGCACCTATGCCCAGATGGGGGATGATGCTTCCGCCCGCCGCTTTATAGAAAAAGGCATGGCAATGCCAAACAAGGAAAAGGACGATCCTGAAATGAAGCAGCGTGGCCGCGAGGCGCTGGCGAAGCTGAAGTAGCGATCAGGACTTGATCAAATGCCAAGCCAACATCCTCTCAAGAGGCCCACATCGGCAGATCCGCAAGCGAGCCGTCGATGAATGTGTGATGCCACAGCTGCGTGGCGACGACTGCGGCAAGGCCCATTTCCATCGAAAGCCGCGGCACGGATCCCGGCCTCATTTCCCGATAGGCCTTGCGCCAGTGCAACACGGCTTCAACATCGAAGTAGCCAGTACGTCGCAGCGATTCCTCACTCAATAGTTCGCCGATGAATTTCGGTTCCGGCTCAATATGGAAGCTATCGAGGGGTGCTCGGAAAATGACCTTTTGGCGACGCGCGATCTGTTTCGGAAGCCAGCGTTCCGCAACGAGCCGCAGCAGGTGTTTGTCGCGGAGGCCTTTCAATTTCCAACGGGGATGCAGCTTGGCAGTGAAATCGAAGACCTCCTCATCGAGAAATGGATAACGCGCTTCGACCGATGAGTGCATCGCGACCCGGTCGCCTTTGGCTTGCAAAAGATGACCTGCCAAAGTGACACGGGCTCCCACCCACAGCCCGCGATTCAGCGGATGCCAGTGCTTCGCCCGCTCCAGATCCATACCTAGCCCGGCCCATTGGTTGTTGCTTTCCCGGACTTCGCGCATCGGAGCGGAATAAAGTCTGAGTTTGGAAAGCGCGAGCACACCGTAGGAATCGATCCATGCATTCGGGCCACCCACGGCATGCTCAAGGTCTTCGCGGTAGCTGCGGGAGTATTGAGGCACTTTGCTGGCACGGAGGAAGGCCCGGCGGGCGACGTTGCTCAAGCGCATTCCCGGGACGATGTCGAGTGCCCCGAAAATCCTGGCAATTTTATACCACGGATAGCCGGCCAGCCATTCGTCGGCACCCTCACCCGTCAAGACCACCTTCTGTCCGCAAGCATGGACCCGACGGGCCAGCATCAGCAATGCCGCACATGAGGTGTCGATCACGGGTGCTTCGGCGGCCTGGATGAGTTGCGGATACATTTCCAACGCATCGCTGGCGCGGAAATCCTGCACAATGGGCGGCTTGGTGCCGATGTGCCTGGCGGATTGGTTTGCGGCGCTCAGCTCATCGAGCGCCGGGTCGTCAACCCTCACCGTATAGGTATTGATGTTGGCGCCTTTGAGCTTGCAGGCCATTGCCACGATCATGCTGGAATCCAATCCACCGGACAAATAGGCTCCTACCGGCACATCAGCACGGAGCCGTCGCTCCACCGCCTTGAGCAATATGTCTTCAAACTCCTCAACCAGCTTGCGCGGGTCCTGTTCCTGATTTTCATCCCCTTGGTTGGGGAAATCCATGGTCCAAAAGGTCCGGTCGTTGATGACCGGCTCCGAGGTGCCCTCGTTGGCAGGGGTGATCTGCAAATAGTGGCCTTGACCAAGGAGTTGCACGCCTTCGAAACAAGTTCCTTGCCCGGGCATGGCGGCAAAGCTGAAGATCTGATCGATGCCGCGCAAATCCGCCTTTGGAAGGACCATGCCTGAAGCGAGCAAGCCTTTGATTTCAGAAGCAAACAGCAGCCAATCGCCTTGCCGGGTCCAATACAACGGGCTGATTCCGAAACGGTCGCGTCCCAATGTCAGCTGGTGCCGCTTGACGTCGTATAGTGCGATGGCGAATTGGCCGCGCAGGCGCAGAAACATTTCCTCATGACACTCTTCCCATAAATGGGGAATGAGTTCGGTATCGCAATGGGTATGCAGGCGATGCCCCCGGGCGGCCAGCTCCGCCCGTTTTTCAGGGTGGTCGAACAGCTCGCCGTTGAAGATCGCGAACACGCTTTCATCCTCATTGCAAACCGGTTGCTGCCCGTCCTCCACGCCAACCACGCATAGACGCCGCGAACCGAGTGCAAGTCCGGGGCGATGCAGAAAGCCCGCCTCATCGGGCCCGCGATGGATCAGAGCTTGGGCCATTCGTTCGACCACGCCTTCGGGAACCGCCCGCCTCCCAGCCAAATCCATCACGCCTGCAATTCCACACATTAGTTTGTTTACTAGTTCCGGGAAACGATTAAGCAATCCATATCTCACATTTAATCCTACTCCTATGTGCGACCCCAAAGTTTTTTGACACGTAGGGTTTAACCCTATAGTAAAGGGCGGACGGGTCACGTAGCTTGAAGTTTTTATGTGATTCAGACCAGCGGCGAAACCATCGTTCTGGTGACCACCGCGCGTTTATTTTTCCTTTTCAATATGTCCCGCTTATCACACTCCAACCATTCGGCATCGTCGGCACAAACAGTTCAAAGCAAGGAAAAGAGTAAGGAAGGGATCGCCATCATAGGTATCGGCTGCCGCTTTCCGGGGGGGGTGAATGACACGGAGTCCTTTTGGAAGCTGCTTGTCGAGGGTCGCGAGGCGGTTTCGGATGTTCCACCGGATCGCTGGAATGTAGAGCGATTCTATGACGCGGAAGCGGGACTGGCTGGGAAATCCGTAGCCAAGCGCGGAGGCTTTTTAAACGACATCGACCAGTTTGACCCGCAATTCTTCGGAATTTCCCCGCGCGAGGCTCCCTATATCGATCCTCAGCAGCGTCTGTTGCTGGAAACTGCCTGGGAGGCGATTGAGGATGCCGGTCTGGTACTTGATTTCGACAATGGCTCCGATATCGGCGTGTTCGTGGGCATCTCACACAATGACTATCAGGGACTGCAGCACACCGCTTCCGATCGTGTCGGCATCAGCGCCCATACACCGACGGGCAGCGCGCACAGCATCGCGGCCAACCGGATATCATACTCCTTGAATCTGAGCGGACCCAGCATTGCCATGGACACCGCCTGTTCCTCCGCACTTACGGCAGTGCATGTAGCTTGTGAACACATTCTGGCAGATCGCTGCAAGATGGCGATGGCCGGTGGAGTGACGGTAATGATCACACCGGACGGCTTCATCGGATTTTCCCAAGCGGGAATGCTTTCACCTGAAGGAAAATGCAAAGCGTTCGACGCATCAGCGAACGGGTTCGTGCGCGGCGAGGGTGCCGGCATGGTTATGCTCAAGCGTCTATCCGATGCGATCGCGGACGGCGATCCCATCCACGCGGTCATTATTGGTTCCGCAGTGAATCAGGACGGCCACACCAACGGCATCTCGCTGCCGTGTCCTGACGCCCAAGCCCGGCTGGTCCGCGACGCTTGTGCCGATGCGGGAATCCATGCATCGGAAATCGGATATCTCGAAGCCCACGGCACCGGCACCGCGGTCGGCGATCCCAT
>JACMMB010000018.1 GCA_014379305.1 Akkermansiaceae bacterium | reverse complement strand
CTCTGGGGCCAGTTCGTCAAAGATATGATCCGGCTTTGCTGATCATTTGACCTTCACCCGCGCGGCTGTTTTTCTGGCCATGATCCCATACTTGGGAGCGAATAGCAGCGAAGTGAAGAACATCGCCGCCTGCACCAATACGATACATCCGCCCGTTGACGCGTTGATGTGATAGCTGATGAAAATTCCAATCACCGTTGAGGAAACAGCGGATGCGACCGATACCGCCAACATTTTATCGAACCGATCCGTCCACAGATGCGCGATGCAACCCGGAGTTACCAGCATGGCCACTACCAGAATGATTCCCACCGCTTGCAAGGCGACGACAATTGCCAGCGCAAGCAAGCTCAGCAGCAAGTAGTTCAGAAACCGATCAGGTAAAGCCATCACCCGTGCCTGCCCCGGATCAAAGCAGATCAGCAATAGATCGCGCCTTAGAACCAAGGTCACAGCCAAAACCATAGTGCCAAGTCCCATCGTCTGCCAAACCTGCGACCTTGTGATCCCGAGAATGTTTCCGACCAGAATATGATCAAGATGGAGATCGGACTCGGTGCGACTGAATAAGACCAAGCCAAACGCAAAGAATCCGGTGAACACCACGCCCATCGCCGTATCCTCCTTGATCCGGCTGTTGCGTTTGATGAATCCGGTGCCCATTGCGCATAATAATCCGGCGATGAATGCGCCCAGTGCCAACGGCAACCCTGCGATGTAGGCCAAAACAATTCCGGGCAACACCGCATGGGAGATCGCATCGCCCATCAGCGACCAGCCTTTCAAAACCAAAAAGCAGGACAACACCGCACACATCGCCGCCACCAACACACCTACCAGCAAGGCATCGCGCATGAACCCATACTGGATCGGCTCGAAAAACTCGATCATGGCAATCCGCCGGAGGTTGATGGTTTGGCAACCGCCTTGATGGCACGCCGGGCAGCGAGAATTCCCTGTTTCGGCGAGAAAATGAAAACCGCGAGGAATACCAGGGTTTGCAATGTAACGATGCAACCGCCCGTCGCTCCATTCAGATAGTAACTCGCGTACGCCCCGGCCAGCGAGGTCGTAACTCCGATCAACGAGGAAAGCCAAAGCATTTGCCCGAAACGGTCTGTTAGAAGATAGGCGGTCGCACCCGGAGTCACCAGCATCGCGATCACCAGGATCGCCCCAACCGCCTGCAATGCCGCGACCGCTGTCGCGGAGAGCAATGCAAGCAGAGTGAAGTGCAGGATGCCCGCTCGCAACCCCAGGGTCTTTGCCTGATTCGGATCGAAGCAGAACAACATGAGATCCCTCCATTTCAATCCCAGCACCAGCAGCGTCACCGCACTGATCGCGACCACCTGTATGATATCGGATCCCGCGATACCGAGAATATTTCCATACAGGATCACCTTCAAATCCACCCTCGCGGGAAACAAAGTGATCAGCACCAGGCCCAGCGCGAAAAAGGAAGTGAATACTATGCCTATGGTAGCATCCTCGCGAATCCGGCTCTGGGCCTTGATGAATGCCATCGTTCCCGCTGCCATTAGACCGGCGATAAAAGCTCCGAGCGCGAACGGCAGGCCCAGTATGTATGCGATCGCCACGCCCGGAACCACGGCATGGGAAAGCGCGTCTCCCATCAGCGACCAGCCTTTCAGGGTGACGAACGAAGAAAGGAAACCGCATACTCCGCCAATCATTGCGCTCACCCATATCGCCCGCAGCATGTAGTCATAGCGGAATGGAATCAGGAGTTCATGGAAAAACTCATTCATGCTCCTCCGAGCGCTTCTTCACAAGCTCCTCATGCTGCTCCCGGTCCTTGTATTCCAGATGACCGTCCTTGCCGAAAACCAGCGGCCTTTCATCATCACTGAGTACGCGCACCGCCAAGCCATCGTGATCCTGAATCGTGGAGTGCTCGAATTGAAACTCGCGGAGCACTCCGCCAAAGGCCTTGGTTAGATTCTGTGCCGTGAAAACCTCCGCCGTCGGCCCGTAGGCAAGTACCGTCCGGTTGATGAGCACCACTTGGTCGCAAAACTCCGGCACGCTGCCAAGATTGTGGGTCGACACGAAGATGATGCTTCCCGCCGCCCTCAGCTCATGGAGCAGAGTGATGATCGCTTCCTCCGTTTTCACGTCCACCCCGGTGAATGGCTCATCTAACAGAATCACAAGGCCGCCTTGCGCCAATGCCCGGGCGAGAAAAACGCGCTTCTTCTGGCCCCCGCTCAACTCTCCGATCTGGCGATCCCTGAACTCCCACATCGAGACCCGCCCGAGGCTCTCTTCAACCATCTGCTTGTCTATCGCCCGGGGAATCCGCAGGAAATTCATGGCTCCATAGCGTCCCATCATTACGACATCCCGGACACTCACCGGGAACTGCCAGTCCACTTCCTCCGCCTGCGGAACATAAGCCACCAGATTTTTTTTCAGAACTTCACGCACCGGCAGCCCGCAAATTCTCACACTTCCTGAGGTCGGACTGACAAAGCCCATGATGCTTTTGAACAAGGTGGACTTGCCACTGCCATTCACCCCCACCAGGGCGCATATCGTACCGCTGCCGAGATGAAATGTCGCCTGGCTCAGCGCCTGATGACCATTTGGATAGATCACCGAAACGTTCTCCACATCCAGAGTGGGCGCTTGGATCGGGCTGGCGGTAGTAAAACTCATTTGGACTGCATGAATCCTTTCACAATGGTCTCCGCATTCGCTTCAAGAAGCTTTAGATACGTGGGTGCGGGACCCTTGGATTCGGTAAGTGAATCGACGTATAGCACCCCGCCGTAACGGGCGCCGGTTTCCTTCGCCACCTGTCGCGCCGGCTTGTCGCTGACCGTACTTTCGGAAAAAATCACCGGGATCCTGTTTTCACGAACTACGTCGATCACTTTCCGCACCTGTTGAGGAGTGCCCTGGGCATCCGCATTGATCGGCCAGAGATATAGCTGCCGCAGGTCATAATTGGAACAGAGATACGAAAACGCCCCCTCGCTACTCACCAACCAACGTTGATCTTTGGGAATCTCCGCAAGCTTCCGGCGCACCGGATCATCCAGCGCGATGATCTTCCCTGTATAGGCTTTGGCATTCCTGTTATAGGTTGTTTCATTCGCCGGATCGACTTTAACCAGAGCCTTGCGGATGTTTTCCACATAAACCACGGCATTGGCCGGCGACATCCACGCATGAGGATTCGGCTTACCCAGGTAAGGTCCTTCTGAAATTCCCATCGGCGCTATCCCTTCCGTCAAGACCGCCCCAGGAACACCTGTTACATTTTCGAAAAACTTCTCAAACCACAGCTCCAGGTTCATTCCGTTCCAAAGCACCAGATCGGCTTTCTGAGCTTTCACAATATCCTTGGGCGTTGGATCATAGCCATGGATTTCGGCACCCGGTTTCGTAATCGATTCAACAATCGCCGCATCCCCGGCAACCTCCCGCGCCATATCCGCGATGATGGTGAAGCTGGTGACCACGCGTATTTTGGCTGACTTTTCCTGCGAGTCCGGTTTTTCGCAGCCCATGACGATGAGAGAAAGCAAGCCGATCCCCAGTGCCGTCGAGATACGCAATCCGTCATATTTCAGCTTATCCAAGTGCTCTTTGATGGCTATTTTTAAACTAATCTTCATTTGCTTCAACTTATATTGTTAGATGCGGCTAACTCATGCTCAAAATTTCACGCTTGCTCCGATGAATGGAGTCAAGTCATCGGAATCATCCGTTAATCCGGCTCGGATGCCGCCGTCAAGCTGGACCGTCTCCGTCATTCCCCACGTCAGGCCTGTGTTAAAATAGTATTCCGTAGTCGCCTCTCTTCCCTCACCGAATATTCCCACCAACTCGAAAAAACATCCCAAGCTCTCTGTGAGATCATGGGCTGCGGTAGCCGATGTCAGAAAAGAGAAGTGATGGCCATTTCCCACTTCGTTCGAGACCAGGTCTATTTCCGCTTGCACCCCGAAGCCCCATCCCCACGGACCTTCGAAGCCATATGGAAAAATGATCCCGCCCTCGAACTCTTCACTACCCACCCCGTCGGCCCCTGTGGGTATTTGCACAAAAGGCATGATCGCCAGCGCGGTATCTCCGCCGTTATTCCCGAAAATATTATATTTCACTCGCACCTGCACATCACCCAATCCCTCGGAGCCGCCAACCGCGTGCTCATAAATGGGCACTACAAACTGAATGTCCGTGCAGGCATTTAGTCCGAACTTCGCATTGAGTTCTCCCAAAGTAAACGAATCCTCGCTGCCATTTCGTGTGTAAGCCGCCATCTCCAGCTCGAACTGGAAATGCCCCGCATCCACCGTAAAGGGACTTTCAGTTGTATCAGGCCGGTCGGTGCTTAACGGACGTAACGATTTCTCCTGCGCCAACCCGACCGAAATACCTGACGCTGTTACCCCGGCTAAAAATAATGATGTTAGATCCACTCCCTGTATTTTTAGCCTGGATTACTTTTCTTAGTCAAGGCTAACTTTAATCCCAGGCTGCGACAATCTTCCTTTATTGGAATCGATTTTCTTACTCTCCCATAAGCTCCCGCAGCGCCTTGTGTGCTGCGGTATCATCCTATTCCACTGGCAAAGCTTTTATCAACTCAGCCACCATCTTTCCTCCAGCCCCGTCATAGATTTTCAAAGAACTCTAGAAAATCCTCACTCGCGCTTTCATTTGCGAGGTCGCTGACAACTCTGAGAATCAAGATTCCTCTATTTTTAACCTGTCTCATTCCGAGGGAAGCTTACACAGGGGCATGACCGGGGTGGCGTTTTTGAGGGTG
>JACMMB010000163.1 GCA_014379305.1 Akkermansiaceae bacterium | reverse complement strand
GCACGGCTCCACCGAAACCGAGCGATCCGACCTGATCCCCGTAAGCACCAAATGGAATCTCGCCATGCTCATTGAAGCCTGCCGGACCTATTCCGAAATGACAAAAAAACGGATCTTCTTCGAGTGGACGCTGATCGCCGGTAGGAACGACTCGCCCGCAACCGCTCATCGCCTTGCCGCACTGCTGGAAGGCATCGATAGCCACGTCAATCTCATCCCGCTGAACACCACGGATGGCTTTGAAGGAATCGCCAGTGAAAGCGGCGGAATGTTCCAGCAAATCCTGCGCCAAGCAGGAATTCCCTGTACTTTCCGGCAAGGTCGGGGTATCGATGTCGCCGCCGGCTGCGGCATGCTCAGGGCCGAAAGGATGAAACGATAAGGCCGGTCACGCTTCAAATTCGCGATACGATTCCGCGCTCGAAGTCCGCCGTGTTGCAGCTACCCTGACATTGATGAAAGTAGAAGCATCCGGTCCCGGTTTACTCGGGGAGCCCATCAAACATCTTGCCGATCATGATGGCATTCTCGAAGTGAGTGCGGATCCCACGCACGGGCGGCTGGAAATCTCTTACGATCCCGAACGCCTCAGCGAAAGCGAGCTGCGGGCAGTGGCCTCCGAGGATGCGGGTGAAGTGGCGATCGCTCTGCGAAAACTCAGCTTCCGCCTCGAAAGCGAGGGCTGTGAAGCAGGGGCGCTGAAATTGGAGAAAAAGGTTGAGAAAATCCATGGGGTCCGGCGCGCCACCGCCACTTATTTAGGAAAAATCCTCTGCCTCACGTTCGATTCCACGCTCGCTCCTGAAGAGGAAGTCATCGCGGGCCTGCGGCGGACAGGAGCGGATATCCGGCCGCTTGAGCTTAAAAAACGGAAAGAGCAGGCCACACCGCTTTCAACCCGTCTCCTCAAAGGTGAATTGAACGAGGAGATTTCCTGTGCGCTCGGAATGCTGTTTCTTATCACTGCTTTCAGCGTGGAGAAACTCGGGGGAGTGAGCTGGTGGACACATGGCCTTTACTTTGGAGCTTATTTATTTGCAGGTCAGAAAGGCGTGAAATCAGCCTTCGCCTCCTTGCGCGAGCGGGTTCTCGATGTGGACGTCCTGATGGTCCTCGCCGCCATCGGTGCGGCATTGGTCGGTGCTCCGTTCGAGGGCGCGTTGCTGCTTTTCCTCTTCAGCTTTTCCAATGTCCTCCAGCGCTATGCGATGGAACGCACCCACCGCGCCATCGAGTCATTGCTGACTTTAAGGCCCGATCAGGCTCTGGTAAAACGTGATGGCGGTACCGTCCTGATAGCCATCGAGGAATTGAACATAGGCGACATCGTCGTGATCAAGCCCGGGGAGCAGATCCCGGTTGATGGGGAACTTTCCGAAGGCAGCACCCAAGTCGATGAATCCTCACTTACCGGTGAATCGATGCCTGTCAGCAAAGACCTCGGCAGTCCGCTTTTCGCCGGAACGATCAATCAGAGCGGCGGAGTGGAACTTCGCGTCAGCAGGCGTTCGGACGACTCCGCCCTTGCCCGCATGGTCAAGCTCGTCGCCGAGGCACAGGCGGAAAAATCCAAGACCCAGCGCTTTCTGGAGACCGCCGAGCAATACTACGCCATGGCGGTAATCGTATTCACCATCGGCGTCTTCCTAATCCCGTGGCTGCTCATGGGCGAAACATTTTCCATTGCGTTTTACCGGGCCATGACGGTCATGGTTGTGGCCTCGCCCTGCGCGCTGATCATCAGCACTCCCGCCACCGTTTTATCCGCCATTGGCGGCGCGGCGCGGCGCGGGATCCTTATCAAAGGCGGCTCCCACCTCGAGCGCGCATCTACTATCAATATCGTAGCAGTTGATAAAACCGGCACCCTGACGGCAGGCAAGCCCTCACTCACCGATATCGTCTCACCGGCTGGAGTCCACAGCCTCAAAAAAGATCTGCCAAGCGAAGCGAAAAACATCCTGCGCATCGCCGCCGCCCTTGAAGCGAAATCCGAACATCCACTTGCCCACGCGATCGTCCAGGCCGCAACGAATCTGCTCATCGATGTTCCACCCGCCGCCACTTTCCAATCGACGACAGGAAAGGGTGCGGAAGCCACCATTGATGCTCTTCGCTACGTCATCGGCAGCGAACGTTGGTTCCGTGAGATCAAAGCGGCGGAATTTGAAAGACTCTCGGCACTTGCCAAGCCTCTTCAGGAAAAAGGCCATACCTGCGTCTGGCTTGGCTTGCGCAATGGCGACGGAGTCACCGCCATAGCCGTTATCGTAATGGCCGATACGATTCGCCCGGAAGCCCGCGAGCTCACCGCGAAACTTCACAAGCTTGGCATTAGGAAAGTCGTCATGCTCACCGGCGATCACAAGCTCGTGGCCAAGGCGATTGCCGCCGAAGCCGGCGTCGATGAAGTTTACGCGGAGCTCTTACCGGAGGAAAAACTCAAAATTATCCGACAGCTCAAACTCGAAGGACGGGTGATGATGATTGGTGACGGGGTCAACGATGCGCCTGCTCTCGCTACTTCCGATCTCAGTGTCGCCATGGGAGCGGCTGGCACCGATGTCGCGATGGAAACCGCTGACGTCGTTTTGATGGGCGATCGTTTGGAAAATATTCCGCTGCTCCTCAGCCACTCACGCCGGGCGAAAAGAGTCCTGTTACAGAACCTCACCCTCGCCAGCGCGGTGATTATTCTATTGCTCATCGCCGCTTTGGGTTTTGCGCTGCCTTTGCCTATTGGAGTCGTCGGCCACGAGGGCAGCACCGTCATCGTCTGCTTGAACGGTCTGCGTCTGCTGATGATCGGACGCTCGGAGATATGATTATTCCGCTGATTCGCTGATGGCTTTTATGATTTCCTCAGGAAAATCCTGTTGGATATTATTATGTTTCCCTTGGGCAACCTCACGGAAGATCACGTTGTCGGGATACAAACGCGCGAGTTCGCGGCCCATACGGACAGGGATTGATTCGTCTTCGGTGCCGTGCACAATGACAAGCCTTCCCGGCCCGAATTTTGATACGGCACCGATTCTGGCGCGGTTGTCGAACCGCTCGGTCACAAGAAATCCAAGCGGCAGACCGGTGTAAACCTTCGCCATGTCCATCGAACTGGTGAATGGGGCAAGCAGAACGCCTTTGCGAATCTGAAAATCCTCTGCCGCCATCAAGACCGCGGCCGCCCCAAGGCTATGGCCAAAAACACGCAGCCGATCCGTTTGAATTTCCTCCCAGCCGGCTTCCGAACAGGCAGCGGAAATCGCATGCTTGAGATTTTCGCGAATGCTTTTCGGCGTTGGCCGGCCCTCGCACTGTCCATAGCCAGGAAAATCAACCAATAGATAGGCGTCATTGGTGTGGCCATTATCCGTAAAAAACCGGGACCATTCGAGGGCCAGAGTTCCGTTCCCGCCGCACACCACCCACATGCGTCGCGGATCATGATAACACCCTTGAAGGAAAGCCCGCTGCTGTCCTTGCGGCGTTAAGTAATCAATGAATTTCCCGGAGGTTTCCGTTTGCCACCTGTTACCCAACCCATCCTCGTAGGCCCTTGGAAAATATACGAGCTTGGATTGACAAGCGACAAATGGGAAAAAAAGCGCTGCTATGGCGGATGAAGTTTTAATGACAACGGGTTCTACCTTCTTGGTTTTCATCTGACCTGCACACTGGAGGAAGGGATAAACAAAGAAATGAATGCCCGGACGATTCCTACAATTATTTTGTAACAGATCACGACCACTGCCATGCACATTCCGAATGCTATGATCAGGATCAGTGCAACGAAACCGATGATCAACCACAGCGGCATCCAGCGGGCATCCAACAGGCTGACTCGCCGCTGCCAACCTCTCCAATCTGTCCAGTCGGCTCGCCGCTGCGATTGGGTTTGAGGAAAAGGCAGCTGTTGTTCAACGGCGATCCCGTCAATTTCAACAACTTCCGCCTCAATGATTGGCTCGTTCCGGGTCACTTCTCGCAAAGCATAACGCGAATCACAAATCATGCATCCGCCAAATACCAGCAACGAAAAAAGCGGTTCGACTGATCATTCCCAAGGAAAACCCAATAACCCGAGGCCTCTCAGTCGAACCGCTAGTGATAGTTTAGCAGCGTGCGTGCCAGCTTTTTCAGGAGGGCATTTAACATCTGTATGGTGCTCACCGGATTTAAGTGGATTGCAATTGTTCTTGATACAGCTAGCCTCCGCCCCTTTCCGGACTTCCGAAGCTCAAATGACTACTTTCGAAATTTTCAACGACCATGTAATGCAGACTTACAGTCGTTTCCCGCTGACGCTTGTCGAAGGGAGGGGAGCACGGGTTCGTGACGACGCGGGGCGCGAGTATCTTGATTTCTGCATGGGCATCGCCGTCTGTTCTCTTGGCCACTGCCACCCCCGGATAGTAGGTGCTATTCGCGAGCAGGCGGGAATGTTAATGCACGTTTCAAATCTCTATTTCAATAAGCCTCAGGGGGATCTGGCAAGAGAAATGAATGAGCAGCACATCAAGCTCCCTGGCAAAATTTTCTTCTCCAATTCAGGTGCGGAAGCAAATGACGGCCTCATAAAATCGGCTCGTCGCTTTGGCCATTTGAAACCGCAGCCGGATGGCAAACCGCGTTTTGAAGTCATCACTTTCCAGCAATCCTTCCACGGACGCACTCTCGGAAGCATGGCCGCGACAGGTCAGCAAAAAATTCAACAAGGCTTCGATCCATTACTGCCCGGATTTCGTTATCTACCATATAACGATCTTGGCGCTCTTGAGAATGCGGTGACTGCGGAGACCGCTGCTTTTCTGCTAGAACCCATCCAAGGAGTAGGGGGAATCCATGTCGCGACGAAAGAATT
>JACMMB010000162.1 GCA_014379305.1 Akkermansiaceae bacterium | reverse complement strand
GTTCATGCCGTAGCCTTCAGCGCGCTGGGCGAGGCTCGGACCGGCGGACGAACGTTCCTGCGAGGTGCCCATGGAGTAGCCGTTGTTTTCGATGATGTAAACGACGGGCACGCTGAACAGGGAGGCGATGTTCAGGGACTCGTGAAAAGCACCTTGATTGACCGCGCCATCGCCGAGGTAGCAGAGGCAGCAGCCCTCGCGTCCAAGGTATTTCAGGCCGTAAGCCAAGCCGAGACCGAGGGGCGTCTGGCCAGCAACGATGCCGTGGCCACCCCAGAAGTTTTTATCGGGTGCGAAAAAATGCATGGAACCGCCCTTGCCTTTGGAGCAGCCGGTTTGTTTGCCATAAAGTTCCGCCATGCATTCGTTCATACCCATTCCAACGGCGATGGCGTGGCCATGATCCCGGTAAGCAGTGATGAAATGATCGTCCGCGCCGCCCAATGAAATCGTCCCGACCGCAACGGCTTCCTGGCCGATATAGAGATGGAGGAAGCCGCCGATTTTGCCTCCTTGGTAATATTTAAGGCCGGCCTGCTCGAAGCGGCGGATGCGGACCATCTGGGTGAAAAGCTCGATTTTTCTCTCCGGGGTAAGAGACTGGTTGATGGGAGAGGAGGAAAAATCGAGAGCGGACATTGCGTGGGAATGATTTGATGAAATCAGTGGCTGAGTAAGGTTGGGAAAAGCTCCCGGCAAGATTTATCTGGCGGCAGCGGGTGCTGAAGCGATGGAGAATTTCGGTAGCGCGAAACGGGCCGAAAGGAAAACCGCAGTGAAAAGGAGATTCGCAGCCATCATGTTGCGCAGGAAAATCCAGGATGGGATGGGACTTCCAACCGGTCCGGTCCAGAGGGACTGCCAGAGTCCGGTGGGATTTTTCGGATAGAGCGGGCTTCCGATCCAGGCGGCTCCGTTGGTGATGAGATGGAAAGCAAGTGCGGCGGCCAGCGAGCCAAGAAGCAGGGCGCCGAATTTTCCGTGGGACAGGGATTTTCCGATGAAAAAGGTCGCGGCGAAGGCAATCGCGGTGGAAATGAATATCCCGGGGGTCAGGAAGGAGGAATTGCCCTGAAGCATTGCGGGAATCGGATAGGTGACGAGCCATGCACCGAGGGGGATGGCCCAGGCACGCCAGTCTTTCGCGATGCATGCGCCACAGAAGAATAAAGCGGCAAGGGGTTGGAAGTTGGGAAAGCTATCCGGAAAGGCGCTGCCGATGATTCGGAAGACAACCAATAAGAGCGTGATCAATACCAAAGGCAGCAGGCGGTTCATGGGGCAAAACTATCCATTCCGATGGCTGCGCGGCGAGGCGAAATTTTACTGTCATGCTATTTGTCGCTTCCAACATCAATAGGCTGGAAAATGTGGCGGTATATTTATGCCTCCACTACATCTTGTGGTGAACTAAAAATAATCTTGAATTTTCGATGGTGAATGCTTGCCAAGAAGAAGTGAAAGCTGAAACTCGCAGCCGACACTGTCGTGTGATTCCGCTTATGAAGTTCCGAATATCCAAAGACGCATTTCTGGAAGGTTTGCAAAAAGTGCAACATGTGGTGAGTTCCCGCACCACCCTGCCGATTTTATCAAACGTCCTGCTGGTTGCCAAAGAGGGCCGTTTGATTTTCACCACCACCGACCTCGATGTCGGGATTACCGGATCGGTTGAGGCCAGCATCGATAAGGAAGGAGCGACCACGCTGCCTGCGAAACGCCTGGTCAGCATCGTCAAGGAGCTGCCAGCGAGCGAGGTCGAAGTTTCAGTGGATGCGAAAAACTACGCGACGATCAAGAGCGGGCCTTCAACTTTCAAGATCATCGGGCTGAGCGATTCGGAGTTTCCCCCGTTGCCGGATTTTGAAGGCGCCAAGACCTTCAAGATTCCCCAGGCCGCGCTCAAAAACGGGCTTAAGAAAACCGCGTTCGCGATCTCCACCGATGAGACCCGGTATGTGCTCAATGGCATTTTCGCTTCCTTCCGCGAGGGCAAGCTTGCATTGGTCGCGACCGACGGACGGCGTCTGGCGATGGCCGATACGGATCTCGAATTTCCCGCTTCCCATGAAACGGATGTGATCATTCCTTCAAAAGCGGTTCAGGAAATCCAACGCCTCCTCGGAGATGCCGGCGAAGTGGTCGTCAAGCTCAGTGACAGTCAGATTTCATTCACCGTTGGCGATACGTTTCTCGCCAGCAAGTTGATCGAGGGAAACTACCCGAATTACCGTCAGGTGATTCCCGGTGACAGCAATGAGCGCGTGGTGATATCCCGCGAAGCCCTGCTGGAAACCGTCCGCCGCGTGTCCCTGCTTTCATCGGATAAATCAAACTCGGTGAAGCTTATTTTCACGGAAAATCAAATCGAAGTCACAGCGAATTCCCCCGACGTGGGCGAGGCTCAGGAAACGCTCGAAGTCAGCTACAGCGGGCCGGATATGCAGATCGCTTTCAATCCCGAGTTCCTGCAAGCACCGCTGCGCGCCCTGGATACGGACAATATCTATCTCGATCTGATCGATGAAATGAGTCCCGGAGTGATCCGCATCGATGGTTCATTTCTCTATGTTCTCATGCCGATGCGCGTGACCAACTAAGCGGCTGCGGTATGGGCAGGGCTTTCGAATGCAGACGCCGGGCGAAGGAATCCCGCTGGGCGACGATGTCCAAGATTTTTCCCAAGCTGGCAAAGTCCATCACCTTGGCGGCGAAAAACGGCGGACCCGATCCCGAGAGCAACGCGCCCTTGCGGGTGGCGATCCAGAATGCGAAGGCGGCGAATCTTTCCCGCGACAATATAGAGAATGCGATCAAACGCGCGGCGGGAAAAGATGCGTCGGAAATCACCGAGGTTAGCTACGAAGCCAAAGGCCCGCATGGATCCCTTTTTTACATCGAGTGCGCCACCGACAATACCAATCGCTCGGTGACGAATCTGAAAACCCTCCTCGGGAAAAATGGCGGGCAAGTGGTTCCAAGCGGAGCGCTGGATTTCATGTTCCACCGCAAGACAGTGATCGAGTTTCCTGTTCCGGCAGGGAAAAATCCTGAAGAGCTGGAGTTCGAATTGATCGACGCCGGCCTTGAAGAAATGTCTCTCGATGACGGGATCATTTCCTTGATCGGCGATTATACCTCCTTTGCCAGCCTTTCAACGGCGGTGGAGCTCTTGGGAATTGAAACCAGTAAATCCGGTCTGCAAAGGCTGCCGACGCAACCGATCGAACTCACTGAAGAACAGATCATCGAGGTAGAGGATTTGTTGGACAAGATCGAGGATGATGACGATGTGCAGGCGGTTTACACCAATCTCAGCTGATGCGGCACGCGGCCGGGCGTATCACAAGACTTCACTGACGAAGCGGTCTTTCTCGAAAATGGAGAAGGCACCCGGCTCCTCGCCGGTGCCGATAAACCGCGGGGCGATTTTAAGCTGATCGTAAATCGTGATCGCGATGCCGCCTTTTCCGGAGCCGTCTAGCTTGGTGACGATCAGGCCGTCGAGCGGGCTGGCTTTGTGAAATTCCTTAGCCTGTTGGAGGGCATTGGAGCCCGTAGAGGCATCGACGACAAGCAAGGTCAGGTGGGGCGCGGTTTCATCCTGCTTGGCGATGGTGCGGCGGATTTTTCCGAGTTCCTCCATGAGATTGTGTCGGGTATGGATGCGGCCCGCTGTATCGCAGATCAGGAAATCGACTCCGTCGGTAATGGCTTCTTTGTGAGCCTTGAAGCAGACGGAGGAGGGATCGGCGTTCGCCGCGCCGACGATGACGGGAAGATCGAGCCGCTCTCCCCAGCGCTCAAGCTGGGCCACGGCGGCGGCGCGGAAGGTATCGGCGGCGGCGAGCCTGACGCTGTGGTTGCGGTTTTTCAACCACAGGCCGAGCTTGGCG
>JACMMB010000161.1 GCA_014379305.1 Akkermansiaceae bacterium | reverse complement strand
TTTGGGTCGGGGGAAATGGTGTTAGAAAGTGAGACCAAGCCCCTGCTGGCGGCAGGCTTCGAGGCAATGGGAGAAAAGGAGGCGAAGGTGATTTTACACGAGGGGCGATACCATCAGGTCCGGCGAATGTTCGCAGCGTTGGGGAATCATGTGACCGGCCTGCGAAGAATTTCCATTGGCGGGCTGGAATTACCGGAAGATTTGCCCGAGGGCGAGTGGCGGATTGTGACTGAAGAGGAGAAGGCCATGCTCTTCGGAAACTTTGCAGGTGGCTATGCTCCAGACGGGATTGACCGGCAGAACTACCGGGCTAGAGTGGGCCGTCACATCAACACAACCTCAATCAAAATCATGTCCATCAAAACAGGCGATCAAGCAGTCGATTTCACACTAGTTACCAAAACCGCCGAAGGTCCGCAGCTGGTCAAGCTGAGCGACCACATCGGGAAATCCAACATTGTGTTGCTCTTCGTGCCGATGGCATTCACGGGCACCTGCACGACCGAGCTGTGCGATATTTCCACAGGCATTAAGGATTACGAAGCGCTTGATGCGAAGATCTTCGCAATCTCGGGAGACAATCCGTTCGCACAGGAAATCTGGGCGCAGAAAGAAGGTATTACCGTGCCGTTATTGAGTGATTACGAACACGAAGTCGCCAAGGCATACGGCGTCGCTTACGAGCAATTTTTACCCGAAGCGAATTTGATTATGGGAGGTGTCGCGAAACGATCCGCTTTCCTGATCGATAAAGCAGGAGTGGTTCGGTTTGTTGATGTCAAAGAACACCCGAAGGACATGCCTGATTTTGAAGCACTCAAACAGGCGATTGCGGACTTATGAAAATATTTGAAATAAAGCTAACTTTACTATTTACAAAAACTAAAATACTGCGACTTTAGCACTGTTCTCTGCAAGAGCCGGAGTAACTGAGTCTTCCGGGGGGAAAGCTCGGTTATCTCTGAGACAGCAAGGACAGTAAGGCGCGGATCTGGAAACGGATTCGCGCCTTCGCGATTTTAAGTGCTGGCATTTATCAATGGAGATTGCCCTATCAGGATGATAGCAAGTATTCCGCTTCTGATTTCAAAGCCAACTTTGTAAAGCGATGGTAAGGACATTTTTTTGTTCCTGTGAACATCTTTTTCATCTTGCCAAAGAATCAGCGTTTCGACATCTTATTGCCATGGCTACCAAATCGAGCGCGGATAACGCAGCAACGGAAAAACTTCAGGAAACCCGCAAGCGGAATCTCGATCTCGCCATTTCCCAGATTCACAAGGAATTCGGAGAGGCGGCGATCATGCGCATGGGCGATGAGCACCGGGTGGATGTTGATGTCATCCCAACAGGAAATCTTCTCATTGATCGAGCGCTGGGTGTTGGGGGGTTTCCGCGGGGAAGAATCATCGAGGTGTTCGGACCCGAGTCTTCGGGAAAAACAACGCTGACACTGACAGCAATCGCACAAGCGCAAAAGCGCGGGGGGCTAGCAGCATTCATCGATGTGGAGCACGCCCTTGATCCGCAATATGCCCGCAAGCTGGGGGTGAATCTGGATGATCTTCTCGTTTCCCAGCCGTCATCCGGCGAGGAGGCATTACAAATTTGCGAGGCGCTCATCCGTTCCAACGCGATTGATGTGATTGTTCTCGATTCCGTCGCCGCCCTGGTCACGAAACAGGAGCTTGATGGCGAAATCGGAGATTCAACCGTGGGTGCCCAAGCCCGGCTGATGAGCGCGGCAATGCGCAAGCTTACCGCCTTTATCTCCAAAGCCAGGACAGTGTGTATTTTCACCAATCAGATCCGCGAAAAAATCGGGGTTATGTTTGGAAATCCGGAGACGACACCGGGCGGGCGGGCGTTGAAATTCTTCTCATCCATGCGAATTGATATTCGCCGGATCGGCCAAATCAAAGCGACAGACGGTACTGTCATAGGAAGCCGTACGAAAATAAAAGTGGTGAAAAACAAAGTTGCCCCGCCATTCACCGAGGCGGAATTCGATATCATGTACAATGAGGGGATATCTTCCACCGGTTCACTTCTCGACCTTGCGCTGGAAATGGAAATTGTTCAAAAGCGTGGTTCGTGGTTTTCCTATGATGGAGCCCAGCTTGCCCAAGGACGGGATGCCGCCAAAGACGTCCTCAAGGCGGATCAGAATCTCTACGATGACATCGAAGCCAAGGTCAAAGAAGGCATGGAAACGGCGAAGACGAGGAAAAAGTCGTAGTTCAGCTGCTCTCCCAGCCAACCGCTTTTCGGTAAACACTCGCTTCCACAGCTTCCAATTGCTTGGAGGATTGACGGGTGACGAATCCGTCACCGGAAAATAGGTGTTTCGTTGTGATGATTCGGGTTTTGTAATAGCGGAAATAGTAAATATTTCCTGACAACTTATGAAAATTGACATCGTGACGGACACCTTTGCGCCGGATGTGAACGGAGTTGCAATGACCCTCGGCAGATTGAGCGAAGGTTTACGGAACCGGGGGCACCGGGTTCACGTAATCAGGACAGGCGAGGGCAAGCGTGGGGAAACGGTGGCCGCGTCGGTGCCCCTGCCAGGCTACAAGGAGGTGCGCGTTGGACTGCCAGGACCGTTCAAGTTGCGAAAGCGCTGGATGAAAAAACGCCCGGATGCGATTTACGTTGCCACGCAGAGTCCGCTTGGGAAGTCAGCGGTGAAGGCGGCGAAAGCCCTTGGCATCCCTGTGGCCACTGGCTTCCATACCAATTTTCACGAATACATGGAGCGTTACAGCCTCGGGGGATTGCAGCCGATGGCAATGGCCTATCTCAAGCGCTTCCACGGACGGGCGGATTGTACCCTGGCGCCGTCCCCGGAGCTGGTGGAGAAATTGAAGGCAGAGGGCTTCGAGGAGGTTTATCTGTTAGGCCGGGGCGTGGATGCGCAATTGTTTCATCCGGCGAAACGCTGTGAGTGCCTGCGTGCCGAGTGGGGTGCAAGGCCGGGCGCGTTAGTGGCAATGGTGGTGGGTCGGGTGGCTGCGGAGAAAAACCTTGATCTTGCGATCCGTGCCTTCGAAGGAATGCGCGAGTCGGTTCCGGATCTGCGTTGTGTCGTTGTCGGTGATGGTCCGGTGCGCGAAAAATTACAGGCGAAAAATCCATGGATCCATTTTGTGGGAACCCAAATTGGAGAGGACTTGGCAAGGCATTATGCCTCTGCGGATGTCCTGCTTTTTCCAAGCGAGACTGAAACATTTGGAAATGTGGTTTTAGAAGGCATGGCGAGCGGACTGGTGACGGTTTGTTATGATTACGCGGCCGCAGCCAGATTTGTGAAACACGGCGAGAACGGTTTGAAAGCGAAGAAAGGGGATGCTGATGCTTTTATTGGCGAAGCAAAAGCATCCATCGCGCTTCGCCTGGGTCACGGCATCGGACAAGCGGCACGAGAAGCCGCGTTGGTCCAAGGTTGGGATAGGGTGATTGAGGAATTTGAATATCGATTGGATGCAATCTCGGGCAAGGCAGACATGAAGCGTGGCAAATATGTGAAGCTTCCGAAGTTAGGAAAGCGCAGGAAAGTATCATTCCGCACCGTGTTTCTTTCCGACATCCATCTGGGTACACCGGACAGCAAAGCCAGCGAAGTAGTCGATTTCCTCAAGCAGATACGTTGTGAGAAACTTGTCCTCAACGGCGATATCGTCGATGGCTGGGCCTTGAAAAGAGGAGCCAAGTGGCTGCCGCGCCATAGTCGGGTCATTCGAAAAATCCTTAAAATGACCGAGCGCGATCATACCGAGGTTATATATTTGCGGGGGAATCACGATGATATTCTTGAGCGGTTCCTGCCGCTCGCCTTTGGTAAAATAAGTTTCACCAAGGAGCACATTCACATCACTCCGAACAAGAAGCGTTATCTGGTCGTTCATGGAGATGGCTTCGACAGTGTTTCGACGAATCACAAGTGGCTCGCCTCTCTCGGGTCCGTTGGCTACGATACGCTTCTGCATATCAACCGCCTTTACAACCAATGGCGTGCATGGCGCGGGAAGGAGTATTTTTCACTCAGCAAACGCGTGAAGGCCAAGGTCAAGTCCGCAGTCAGCTTCGTGGATAAATATGAGGAGCTCTTGCAGGACCTCGCGCGTCACAAGAAGTGCGATGGCATTATCTGCGGCCATATCCACACGCCGGAAGACAAGCAGGTCGGCGACATTCACTACCTGAATTCCGGCGATTGGGTGGAAAGTCTAACGGCCATTGTAGAACATCACGATGGCCGCATGGAGTTGATCCAATTCGAGGAATTCATGGCGAAATGTTATGATGAAAGCCTTGCACGCGCCAAA
Source organism: Akkermansiaceae bacterium (assembly GCA_014379305.1). Taxonomy (GTDB): domain Bacteria; phylum Verrucomicrobiota; class Verrucomicrobiia; order Verrucomicrobiales; family Akkermansiaceae; genus Luteolibacter. The sequence goes on along the minus strand of JACMMB010000161.1, from coordinate 7,207 downwards.
GCGGAATCAACCGAAATTGATGTGAGCAAGCGTGATCGGTTTCCGGAAACGGGGATTGAAATGTTGCTGGCAGACTCACTCGACTAGCCAATAATCGAGTTATGTGACAGTTATGTCACGGAAGGCGTTTTGCCGTTGTTGTGGCATCAAGTGCATAAGTTCGGCACGTCCACCGCTTCAACGGGTGAATCATTTTCAAAAAATCGTTATGAAAACAAAACTAAGTCGGATGGTAATCGGGGCAATGCTCACCACCATGGTCGCATCTGCGGAAGAGTCCCACATTGATGAAGCCACGGCTGCTTACAAGGCCGTCAGTGGCGTTTCTGGAAATCTGAACTCAATCGGCTCGGATAGCTTGAATAACCTCATGACGTTATGGGCGGAGGGTTTCAAAAAGACCTACCCCAACGTGAACATCCAGATCGAGGGCAAAGGCAGCTCGACCGCGCCTCCCGCTTTGATTGAAGGCACCGCGCAGCTTGGTCCGATGAGCCGGCCGATGAAAGCGGAGGAAATCGATGCCTTCGAGAAAAAGCACGGCTACAAGCCGACCCAAGTCAACGTCGCCATCGATGCCCTGGCTGTCTTTGCGCACAAAGACAACCCGATCAAAGGACTGACCATGAAGCAAGTGGACAGCCTCTATTCCTCAACCCGCAAAATGGGCGGTGATGACCTCAGCGAGTGGGGACAACTTGGTCTGAATGCCTGGAAAGGGCGTGCGATTTCCCTATTCGGGCGTAACTCGGCTTCGGGAACCTATGGCTTCTTTCAAGAGCACGCGCTCGCCAAAGGAGATTTCAAGTCCTCCGTGAAAGAACAGCCTGGTTCTTCAGCTGTGGTGCAAGGCGTGGGGGGCGATCAATACGCTATTGGTTATTCAGGAATCGGTTACAAAACCTCCGGCGTCCGTGCCGTCCCGCTTTCAAGCGAGGGTGGCGACTTCTTCGAAGCCAATTATGCAAACTCACTCTCAGGCGATTATCCACTGGCACGATTCCTAATCGTCTATGTAAACAAAAAGCCCGACGAGGCTCTCGACAAGCTGTCCCTGGAGTTCCTGAAGTTCGTGCTTTCCAAAGATGGTCAGAAAATTGTCGAAAAGGACGGTTATTATCCAATGCCTAACGAATTGGCTGTGGAAACTCTCAAGACACTTGCCGAGTAATCTGACGAATTCCATCACCCCTGTGGAGGTATAAATTGTGATGGCTAAAAGGGCCTAGCGAGCTTTATCCTTCATCCCAAGCGATACTGATGAAGTCAGAAAAGCCGTCTAGCCCCGATCCTAAGCGGTTTGAAGTTTCAAGGGCCACTTTGTGGTTCGACCGTTTCATGGGTTGGGCGATCCGCTTGGGCGGGATCGGAGTGATTCTTGCGGTTTTCGGCATCTTTTATTTCATAGGCAAGGAAGTTATCCCGCTGTTCAAGCCGGGGGCGGTGGTGCGAACCTCCTCCGTCCAAAGTGAAGGCAAGCCCCTGATTCTTGGCGTGGACGAATGGGGCGAACTGCCATTTTTTTATTCGGGAGGTGAAAATCTTCTCTTCGTGGATGGCAAGAGCGGCACCCGCACTGAGTTCGAGGTGCCCGGTCTGGATGGATTGAATGTGACGGCAAGTTCATACGATCCGGTCAACCGGCGCGTTTCGATTGGTTTGGAAGACGGCCGGGTGGGTTCTTTTCTGATCAACTACAGGCGTGTTTTTGAAAATGGCGAAGCCAAAGGCGTGGAGCCATCCGTAGTCGTTGAACCTTGGTATGAAATCAAGGCCGGCACAGGGCCGGTGACGGCTCTCAGCTATGGCGATGGCGGGGATTCCCGGGTCATCGTAGTGAAGCGTGACGATGGCGTCACCCAGGCAGTCTCAATCGTCCGTCTCGGGTTCAAGGGAGGCCTGATTGGAGGAAAGAAGCTATCGATACTCGGTGAAATGGATATTTCGCCACTGATCGAAGGGAAGGCGGTTCTACTGCGCGCTTCGCAAAATGGCCGACTGGTGTTGATCGCCGATGAGAAACACGCGGTGAGTTATTTTTTAGCCGAAACTGACGGAGTAAGCAAACGCCAGGCTTTCAGTCCGTTCAATGGGGGAAAAATCGCGCAGATGGATTTTCTTTTCGGGGGCGTTTCCGCGATCCTTACCTCGGAAAAAGGCACGCAACAGCAGTGGAGTCTTTTTCGCACTGGCGAAAATACGGAACGCCTGTTCGGACCAACCAAGGATTTTCCGAATGTCGGAGACGGGAGGAAAATTTTCGCAAAGAGCCAGAGGAATCGGACCTTTCTAGCCGGGGCCGGCCGCGAGCTTTCGATCCGCCACAGCACCTCCGGCGCGGTTCGCTGGCATGGAACCGTGGATTTGGAACCCGCAGCCGCGATCCTTGATGCGAAAGGCGAATCATTTTGGATCGCGTCCGAAACGGGTGAGGCGAAGAAGTTTGAGATCAAGGATCGCCATCCGGACGCGGGTTGGCAGGCTTTTTTCGGAGAGGTTTGGTATGAGGGGGGTAAAGGTCCCGTCTATCAATGGCAGTCAACGGGTGGTAGCGATGATTTTGAAGCCAAGCTTTCCCTCGTTCCCCTCATCTTTGGATCTTTGAAAGGCACTGCCTACGCGTTGCTATTTTCGATTCCCATCGCCCTGCTCGCAGCGATTTTCTCGGCGGCGTTTTTACCGCCGGATGTCAAACGCATCGTCAAGCCGACCATGGAAATCATGTCATCGCTGCCTTCGGTGGTGTTGGGTTTCCTGGCGGGTTTATGGCTCGCCCCGATTTTAGATACACGCGTGCCGTCGGTGATGATGATGGTCATCCTCATTCCCTTGACCGCGCTGCTGGTGGGCTACCTCTGGTGCCGCATGCCTCTGTCTTTCCGTAACCGTTTCGAAGGCGGTGCCGAGTGGATGATGGTGATCCCGTTTCTCGCCCTTGCAGGCATGATCGGATGGTGGTCCGGGCCACTGATTGAAAAAATGTTCTTTGTTTACACCGATCCGGGCAGCGGGCTGAAAATCGCGGATTTCAGTCTGTGGTGGCCGCAGGCAACCGGTACTAAATTCGAGCAACGAAACTCGCTGGTATTGGGATTTATCATGGGCTTCGCCGTGATTCCCGTCATTTTCACCATTGCCGAAGATGCACTTTCAAACGTCCCGAAATCTCTGACCGCCGCCGCCGCCGCCCTGGGCGCCAACCGCTGGCAAGTCGTGCGGACGGTCATGCTCCCCGTCGCCTCTTCGGGCATTTTCTCCGCACTCATGATTGGTTTTGGACGCGCTGTCGGCGAAACAATGGTGATGGTCATGGCCACTGGAAATACGCCGATCATGGAGTGGAACCTGTTTTCGGGAATGCGCACCCTGGCTGCGAATATCGCGGTCGAGCTTCCGGAAGCACCGGTCGGATCGACCCATTACCGAACCCTTTTCCTGGGCGCGGTCGTATTGTTCGCAATGACTTTTGTGATGAACACCATCGCCGAAATACTGCGGCAGCGGCTCCGTGAAAAAAACAAATTGGTTTAGTCGATGGCAAAGGAAGCGGAGAAAAACAGAGAGCAGTTCGCCACGACCGGCAGGTCGCGGAAGGGCGAGCCCTTGGTTTGGCTGACGGCTGCGGGTCTGGCCATCGGGGTGACGATGGCTCTCGGCCTTTTCCTGCTGATCCTTGTCAAAGGTGCGGCTACTTTCTGGCCGAAGCGGATCGAGCTTTTCGAATTACAGAACGGTGAGACCCGCGAGATAATCGCTGGCTATGTCACGCAGCAGCAGAGCCGAAAAAACTCCGAAGGTGCGGACGTCAGGGAAATCCAGCTTTTCCAAGGAAACAAGGATCTCAACGGCGAGACATTCAGATATGTCGATGTTGGATCAATCATCAAGCGCAGCTCCCCGAAAAATCTTCTGTTGATCGAGCGTCTTACCTATGGACCCGCCATCGGCACGGCTGTCGCCGTTGAAACCGGCGATAAACGGACTGTGGCAAGTTCACCTGATTTCATTCCCGAGCTGAACAAAATTCTCGAAACCAGCGAGAATCTGAGAAGAAAGGTTCTCCATATCGAGCGCAAGGAAATCGGTAAAGTCAGTATGGAAATGGAAGAGCTCGGACGCTCGGAAAAAGCCGGACGCATCACATCCGCCGCGGCAGTTGAGCGGCGTGCCCGGCTCCAGACCGAATTCGACACGCTGCAAAAAAAAGCGACTCGACTCGATGCGACCATGGCCGCCAGCAGCCTGACTTACATCGTCGCTGATGGCCGCGAAAGCACACTCCCCGCCGATCAGCTTCTCGGAGTCTTTGCGCCGAATCAGGCAGGCTTTTTGGAACGTTTAGGGGAGAGCCTGCGTCGCGTGTGGCATTTCCTCAAGGAAGACCCCCGGGAGGCGAATACCGAGGGAGGTGTTTTCCCAGCCATTTTCGGCACAGTGACCATGACCCTTGTGATGAGCTTTTTCGTCACCCCGTTTGGCGTGATCGCCGCCATCTATCTTCGCGAATACGCCAAGCAGGGACTGATGGTTCGCATCGTGCGTATCTGCGTCAACAATCTCGCGGGAGTGCCATCCATCGTTTTCGGGGTCTTTGGCCTGGCCTTTTTCGTGTATTTTGTCGGCGCGAATGTGGACCGGAATTTTTTCCCTGAAAAGCTGCCCACCCCCACTTTCGGCACGCCTGGTATTTTATGGGCCTCGCTGACCCTTGCCCTGCTGACTCTGCCGGTTGTCATTGTCGCTACCGAAGAGGCGCTTTCCGCCGTCCCTCGCGGCGTCCGCGAAGCGGCTCTCGCCTGTGGCGCATCGAAATGGCAGGCCATCCAGCGGGTCGTCCTTCCCGCTTCATTGCCGGGCATTCTGACCGGAGTGATTCTGGCGATGGCGCGAGGCGCGGGAGAGGTCGCCCCGCTCATGATCGTCGGAGTGGTCAAGCTGGCGCCTTCCCTACCCATTGATGATGTCGCGCCCTTTATCCATGCCGAGCGGAAGTTCATGCATCTTGGCTTCCACATTTACGATCTCGGGTTTCAATCGCCCGATGCCGAAGCGGCGAAGCCATTCGTTTATGCGACGGCATTGTTACTCATTGTGGTTGTCGTCACCCTCAACCTCGCCGCCATCATCATTCGCAACCGCCTGCGAAAACGTTTCGCCGTCAGCAGTTTCTAAGATGTCTGATTTGATCGATAAACCGGCTTCCGGCCCGCGCCCCGATTTTATCCGGGTGGAGGATTTCAGCTTTTTCTATGGCGAAAAACAGGCGCTCTTCGGAATCGACATGCGGATTCCGGAAAACCAGGTGACTGCCCTTATCGGGCCTTCGGGTTGTGGCAAATCGACCCTGTTGCGGAATATGAACCGCATGAACGACCTCATTGACGGGGTCCGCCACAAAGGTGATATCCGTCTCGATGGAACCTCGCTTTACGACCCCTCCATCGAGGTCATCTCACTGCGCAAGCGGGTCGGAATGGTTTTTCAAAAATACAATCCGTTCGCCAAATCTATCTACGAGAATGTCATTTTCAGCCTCCGCGTTGCGGGACGCTCGAAAAAATCGGAACTCGATGAAACCGTTGAGCGCTCGCTGCGGGACTCCGCGCTTTGGGAAGAGGTGAAGGACCGCCTTCACGACAGCGCCTTCAGCCTGTCAGGCGGCCAGCAGCAGCGCCTCTGCATCGCCCGCGCCATTGCCAACCAACCTGAAATTCTGCTGATGGACGAGCCCTGCGCTGCCTTGGATCCATTGGCCACGCTGAAAATCGAAGACCTGATCACCACGCTTAAGCAGCAGTTCACGATCGTCATCGTCACCCACAACATGGAACAGGCCACGCGTTGTTCGGATCACACCGCATTTCTCTATATGGGGAAATTGATCGAATTTGGCAAAACGATGCAAATCTTCGAACGCCCCCAACAACCTGAAACAGAAGCATACATCACCGGGAGGTTCAGCTGATATGAAAGGTGATGGGAACTTGCCCGGCACCGCCATCGAAGTGCGGGACATGGATTTTTCCTATGGGAAATCCAGAGCCATTAAAGGCGTGGGTATGGACATCGCCCGCAACGAAGTCACCGCCTTCATCGGCCCTTCCGGTTGCGGAAAATCCACCCTGCTTCGCTGTTTCAACCGGATGAATGATTTTATCCCGGGTGCCAAGGTTACAAAAGGGAGCATCCGCATTGATGGTATGGAAATCCATGATGCTCGTGTCGATGGCGTGGAATTGCGCCGCCGGGTTGGAATGGTCTTTCAAAAGTCCAATCCATTTCCGCGCAGTATTTACGAAAACGTCGCTTATGGCCCGAGAATCCTGGGAGAAAAGCGCAAGCCCATTCTTGATGGAATTGTTGAAAAAGCCCTCATGGGTGCGGCACTTTGGGACGAGGTCAAGGACCGCCTGAACGAAAGTGCTTACGGACTTTCCGGTGGCCAGCAGCAGCGGCTGTGCATCGCCCGCACTACGGCGGTCGACCCTTCGATCATACTTATGGACGAGCCTTGCTCCGCGCTCGATCCCATTGCCACGGCCCGCGTTGAAGAGCTCATCTTCAGTTTGAAGAAAGATTTCACGATCGTTATCGTGACTCACAACATGCAACAAGCCGCCCGGGTTTCTGACCAGACCGCGTTCTTTTACCTGGGGGAACTCATCGAATATGATCTAACCACCAGGATTTTTTCTAATCCCAAAATTAAACAAACCGAAGACTACATTACCGGTAGATTCGGCTAATATTCAATATCATGCACGGCGATCCACATATTCTGAAAGACTTCGATCAATTGATTGCTTCGATGAAAGGCGAAGTCCTGTCGATGGCGGCACGGGCACGCCACAATCTGGAGCGCGCAATCGGTGCCCTTATGGACCGCAATCTGGAACAGGCGAACTCGGTCATCGCCGATGATGATGATGTCGATGAGCAGGAGCGTCTCATTGATCAGCTCGGAATGGACATCCTCGTCCGCTATCATCCCATGGCTACCGATCTGCGGCTCGTTGTTTCCTCAATGAAAATATCGATGAACCTGGAGCGCATCTCCGATCATGCCACGAATATTGCCAAGCGTGCCAAAAAGATCATGGCCACCTCGGAGCTACAGGATGTCAACCTCATCGAGCCTCTCTACACGCTGGCCGACCATCTCCTCCGGGACGCGGTTTCCTCATACAGCGATGGGAATGGAACGCTT
>JACMMB010000017.1 GCA_014379305.1 Akkermansiaceae bacterium | reverse complement strand
CGCGCAATTTCGTTCAATTTTGAAGATTTATCGATCCGCAGGAGTGCGTTGGTCCCTGCCAAGGAAAAGGTATCTCCGGAGGTGGACCAGCGTTTGGGTGTCACAATGATCCTGCCGGCATTATAAGATACCTCGGCAGGCCAGAAAGTTTCGCGAGGGTCTGAGCGCAGCGGTTCACCACCAACTATTTCCAGATCGATGAATTGCCATGACGGGGTGATTCCAGTCATGAGTTCAATAGCCAGCCGGATGGCTACGTGAAAACAGACGAAGTGGGAAACCGGATTTCCAGGAATCACAAAGGCTATCTGATTGTCTCGTGTGGCAAAGGTGAGGGGTTTCCCAGGACGGAGGTTGATCTTATCAAAATGGATGACGAAGCCCATGGACTCCAATGTTGACGCTCCATGATCATGATCGCCAACACTTGCTCCACCGGAAATGAGAAGAAGATCCCAATTTCCTTCCGCGAGGCGTTTCATTGCGGAAAAATCATCCGCAACCTGTGATGACTCCGCGCCAAGTCCCATGGAACCCAGGAGGCCTGCGATGAGAGATGTGTTGGTATCACGAATCTGTTCGAGCTCGGGTTTCTCTCCTGGTGCGACCAATTCATCGCCAGAGGCCAGGTGCCGGATGATGGGTTTGCGGATGACTTTTGGATAAACGCAGCCTGTCTGGGCAAGAATCGCCATTTCAGAAGCTCCGATTCTAGTCCCGGCAAGCAGGATCAAGTCATTGATTTTCGCTTCCGATCCCTTTGGTCGGACATACAGTGACTTGGAGAATGTTTCTACCGAGATAATATCTTTTTCCCTAAAACAGTCTTCCTGCATCAAAACCCGCCCTCCGCCGCTTGGCAGAAGTGCACCTGTGAAAATCCTCATTGCTTCGCCGCTTTCAAGAAATCTGTCAGGCGCGACCCCCGAGGCGATTTCTCCTGCGAATGTAAACGTTCCCGGAACCTCGTTTTTCCCGATAACATAGCCATCCATCATCGAGCAATCCGCAGAAGGATAATCGGCATCAGAGAAAATATCTTCCGCGAGAACGAAGCCGGAAGCTTGCGAGAGGGAAATAGTGGCCGAACTCAGGGAATGGACTTGGGTGGCGATGCATTCACGTGCGTCTGTCAGTGAAATCACGGAACAGATTTCCACGATTTGCGAATACCACCAAACCAATAATCCCCGGAATAAGCGCCTTTGCACACACATGCATGTTGCAAGTTTTTAAAATGCCTATTGCACCGCTGGGAATGGTGTGCGGCATCGGGAATCTTGGATATTCGGGCGATTGCCACCCGGAATCAACCAGGCACGGAGCATGCGATGAATTACCAAGACGACTGATCGTCTCAATTAACCTGAAATTAAAAACATGAATACTAAACAGAAAATAGATAGAAACGAAGATCCAATCACAGGAGAACCCGGTTCGCATCCGGTAGGTGTCGGAGTTGGCACTGCTGGCGGAGCTGCAGCTGGTGCCGCATTGGGAGCCATAGGCGGCCCTGTTGGCGCTATCGTTGGAGCGGTCGCGGGAGGCGTCGCCGGTGCATACACCGGGAAGTCTGTAGCAGAAGCCATCGACCCGACCGAACAAGCTAATTACTGGCGTGAAAACCACTCCAATCAGGTGTGGGCATCGAATGACAAATCCTATGACGATTTCGAACCTGCCTATCGCATGGGTTACGAAACCGCAGCATTGCGGCGGTCACGTTGGGATGACAGCGGCGATAAGCTTGAAAACGAATGGGAGGAATTCAAGGGCGACTCCAAGCTGAAATGGCATGAGGCAAAGGACGCTGTTCGTGCCGGATGGCATCGTGTCGAGAACCGGCTTCCGGGCGATGCGGATGGCGACGGT
>JACMMB010000160.1 GCA_014379305.1 Akkermansiaceae bacterium | reverse complement strand
GCGGCAAGGGTGGCGCTGCGCTCGACGCGGAATTCATTTGGCTGAAGTGCGACGACGATGAGGAGTATGACAATGAGAACGGCGAGGCCGATGAGTATTTTAATGATCATGGTGTGTGGTAATTGATTTTCCTAACAAGCGTGGCGGGCGGGTCGGCCTTCAAGCGCCCCGTCATTTTATGAACGAATGAACTTTTACTGTGAGGACAACAATTTACAATTTTCGTTTCGAGTGAAAAAAATCCAAGATTAAGCGACGCCCCGTTGGATTGCCCAATAGATCCCGGTGAGCGCGATCAGGGTTGAGGCCGGGCGGGCTATCATTTTAAAGCCCTCTTCACGCCGCCCCCAGATGGCGAGGGCAAGGTAAGCAAGCCCGACAACCGCCAGCTGGCCGAACTCGATGCCCATGTTGAAGCTGAACAATGCGGGCAGAAAGTCTCCGGCATGCAAAGGCATTTCCTGAAACGAGTGCGCGAAGCCCAAGCCATGGATCAGCCCGAAGCTGAACACCAGAAAGGGTCTCCATCGGCTGAGCCGGTCCTGAAACAGATTCTCAATGGCGACAAAAGCGATGCTGAGCGCGATGGCAATCTCCACGACGGCCGTGGGGACGGACACGATGCCGTAAAGAGCCAGGCCGAGCGTGAGCGAGTGGGCGAGTGTGAAGAGCGTCATTTGGGAGAGCAGCACTCCGAAATTACGGGACAGGAAAAACAGGGCTAGGATGAAGAGGATGTGGTCCGGGCCGTTTGGCAGGATGTGGGTGAATCCGAGCGCGAAGAAACGCGGCACCACAGCGGTCGCGGCCGTGGCGGCGAAGATGAACAAAAGGGAGATTCGCGTCATCGGTTCGGCCTCAGATAAATGAAAAAGTTACCCGCCGGGAAGTTCCAAATTTCCCGGCGGGCGATCCAGAATGAATACGCCTATGGTTAAAAACGGTGCGTGAGTGAGATCCGGAATGTGCGCGGCTCGGTCGGATGGAAGTGGATGTCTTCGACCCCATCGACACCCTCGCCGGGGAGCCGCGAGGCGTAGAAGTATTCGATATCGTTGTCATCACGGCCAAGCAGGTTCAGCACATCCACGGCAACCTCCCAATCGTTTTTCCGGTAGCCGACACGGGAATTGACTTGGAAACTTTGCCGGGATTCGACGCTGCCATCCTCGATCAGCGGACGCGGACTGAAGAAGCGGCCACGCAGGCTGCCGAAGAAGCCCTCATCCCTGCCAAAGGTAACGCCGGCATTCAGGGTGATGGGAACCGCGCCGGGGATCTCGTTGTCGGAGCCGACGCCTAACGATTTTCCTTCGCTCAGGGTGATCTCGTTATCGATGGTCAGCCAGTAGGTCGGGCGCCAGTAGGTGGACCATTCAATGCCGTAGCGCTCGGTTGCCGGACCGGGCTCGGAGGTGCCGGCATCGCCGATGTAGATGAGTTCCGAATCGCTATGCAGATAAAATAAAGCCACGGTGCTGACCACATTTGGCAGAACCTCGGTCCGGACGCCAAGCTCGTAGCCATAGGTGCGGACGATTGGATCGGCAGCATCCACTGCAAGCGTGACGCCGCGGGCATCGTTGCTGTGGAATCCAAGGCCGGCGTTGGCATAAATTTCCGTTTCGCTCCAAGGGCCGAAGATGAGGTTCAGCTTGGGGCTGACAATGCCGTCGGTCTTGTTGCGGGAGTTTACCGGATCATTGCTTTCAACATCGAAGTAAAAGCCATCCGCCCGTAAACCGGGCTGCATCCGGAACCACTCGTTCACGTGGTAGTCCGCGACGGCATAGATACCCACGTTCGCCTCGTAAACATCGTCTTCGCGAACCGTGCTGAGGCGTTCGCGATCAAGAGTATTATAAAGCCCCACACCGCTGATTAAATCATGCCGGGTCTGAAGCCCTACGGTGAACGTGCTGCTGTTGCCGAAGTCCCATTCGCGTCTGATTTCACCTCCGGCAAAGTAGCGCTCGTCCTTTTGTTCGAATTCGTCGCCGTTCACCGGATCGGTCAGGAAGTAGGTGAAATTTGAGAATAAATCGAGGTCGTAGTAGCCGACATAGAAATCGGCATGAGTGCGGCCATTGGTATTTTCACGATCCCACGCGGCCATGAGGCTGTAGCGCGACGATTCGCCGCCGAGGGTTTCATCGAGATTTCCAAAACGTCCGATGTTATCAACGGCCCGTTTCGGAATCTGGTCGGTGGAGTCCCATTCCCCATCGTAGCCCATGGCGGTGATGCTGAACTGATCCTGGCCGGATTGCTTGTAGTATTTGAGAAAGCCATTGATCCGCTGCGAGTTCGATGGGAGTTCCCAAGGACCGTCGTAGTAGTTGTATTCGAGGGCGTAGGTGAATCCGGAACGATCGTCGTTGGATGGGGTCAGCGAGGAATTATTCGCATCGTCCTGGGAAACATCCGCCGGTGCTGTCAGGTCGATCGTATCGGCGATGAGGCCTCGGAAGTAATTATCCTCTCCGTATCCAAAGGTGGCGATGCCTTGCGGAAGCATGTTGAAAAAGCGGAACTTCGCGGCACCCGCCGTGCTCAGATCGCCGAGCTGGCCATAAAACGGACCTTTCCAATAATCGAGCTGTTCAACCAGTTCGGGAATAATCGGATTGAGGTCCGCGTAGCCTTGGCCGTGGGCGTGGGTAACGAAATTGACCGGCTGGCCGTCCATCGAAATGGAGAAGTCGGTGCCATGATCGAGATTGAAGCCGCGGACGAAATACTGATTCGCTTTTCCGTCGCCGGAGTGTTGGGTGATGATCACGCCGGGGATGGCTTCGAGGAGTTCTCCGCGACGTAGATAAGGACGCTCGTTAAGCTCCAGATTGCTCGCCTGGCCTTTGGATGCGGTGCCGGCGGTGCCAAGAAGGCTCTCCGACTTGCCGGTGACGACCATGGGAGCGAGCTCCTCAGGTGTGGAGGACTGCGCCTGTGCAGTCATCGTTAAAATGGATATGTATAGTGGGGAATAGAAAAAATGGTTCATGAATTTGAATACGGTGGATCGATAAGCATGGAGGAAGGGCGGATAATTCGTCCCGTTAAAGCCGGGACGCCGCGTTTCCGAAAGAGCCAACAGGCCTTGCTTCAGCGGCCGAAGTGGCCGTGGCTTATCATCCTACTCGCGGCGGGGGGCCGGGTGGTGGCAGTGGCAGCGCCGGGGTCCACATCCGGGCGATATCTTGAAAAGATAATCGGTTCGGCGGATTGACCACCACAAAATGGACGGCCCGCCAAGCCGCCACAGGCATTTTCACTTTCGCCGCATCCGACTGCGGGTCGGACGTTGGTAGTGCTGATTTCGATTTGCTCTGAGCAGGAACATCAGCCGCAGCCAGGACAGCTTGGAATTCAGCACTTTTCCATGCCATCGACACCCCACTCGCAATCCCGTGCTTGGGAACTTCACGAACCGCAACCTTGCACAACACAGTTACTTGAAACAGCACCAAGGGTCCCGCCACAAGTTGGAACATGGCCAACAAGTATAAGGGTTTGATCCTGGCGCTCCATCCCATGACGGAGAGAATCTGAAGCGTCATGAGGCAACGCGCAAGTAGCGAAAAATCGGCAGGTCATTTCCTATTTAACAAATAATGCCAGCTACTCCCTAAGGAGTGCTGGCATTACTTGCCGGTATCGATTCAGCGGCAACGGCGATAATCGTAACGAAAGCCGGGTGCTACAAAATAGACCCTCCGGTGATAGGACGGACGATAGCCATAACCGTAACCATAATTGGGTCCGCAGTCATAATGACGTCTGTGATGACGATTGTGACCGTAGTGTCTGCGATCCCGGTGATTGTAGTGCCCGCCGTGTCCGCCGTAACCGGAGTGTTGCGAGTAGTGACCGCCGCGTCGATCGTGATGACGCTGCGCGGAGGCGGTGATTGGAGCGAACATCGCAAGACTGACCATGGCGATGATGAGCGTTTTGTAATTTTTCATGATTTCTGTTTTTTTGTTTTTTGGCGAGTCGCGTTATTGAACCTGCCAAATCTATGACTTTGCAAGAATCGCCCCTATTCAAAGGTTTCGATTTTTTCTTTGCGAGTGGAAGACTCAAGCCTCCGCCAGCAGGCGGCCAACTGCCTTGACCTCATTTGTCTTATCGGCATCAAGCAGATTGCCATCATCCGCAAACGCCTCATGCGCTTTCGGCAGGCTGAATTCGTGATCCAGGACGGTCACTTTTGTATTTCCCAAAAACTGTCTGAGAAAACCCAAACTTCTAGATCCGCCGTAACCCCCCGGCGAAGCGGAAATGATCGCCGCCGTCTTTCCCGAAATCGCCGAGAGCGGCTGTTCGGTTTCCGAATCGACACGCGAGACCCAATCGATGGCGTTCTTCAGCGCACCGGTAATCATGCTGTTATATTCAGGCGATGCGATCAGCAGCGCATCGTGATCGTAGAACAACTGTTTCAGCTTTTTCGCTGCTTCCGGCTTGCCTTCCGCTTTCTCAAAATCCTCGTCAAAAACGGGCAAAGGGAAATCGCTTAGAGAAACCACGGTGACTTCGGCCCCCGCTTCCCGTGCCCCTGCCGCAGCGATTTTAACCAATTTCTGATTGTAAGATCCGGCCCGCAAGCTGCCGCTGAATGCCAATATTTTTTTCATGATGCTTTTCCTTGCCTGATTTCAATCCATCAAGGGATAGTCCGTGTAACCACCCGGACCTGAACCGTAAAAGGTATTCGGATTCGGCGGATTCAGTGCAACTCCCGTGCGAAATCGCTGCACCAAATCCGGATTCGCGATCGACATCTTTCCGAAAGCCACTGCATCGACTTTCCCGGAGGAAATCGCTTCTCTCGCAGTCTCCGCAGTGAATCCTTCATTGCCGATATACACCCCGCCGAAAGCTTCCTTCATTGAGGGTCCGACCGCCGGCTCGCTGAAATTCTCCCTCGCGCAAATGAAGGCAAGTCCGCGTTTTCCCAGCCCTTCCGCGACTTTCAGGAAAAGACCCCGCAAATCGGAATCGCCCATGTCATGTGCATCACCTCTTGGGGCAAGGTGCATTCCAACCCGATCCGCACCCCACACCCCGACAACCGCATCGACCACTTCCATCATGAAACGCATCCGGTTCTCAACCGATCCGCCATACTCATCGTCCCGCTTGTTGGTCGAGTCCTGTAAAAATTGATCAATCAGATATCCATTCGCGCCATGGATCTCGACCCCATCAAAGCCTGCCGCCATCGCATTCTCTGCTCCACGTTTGTAGAACCCGACGATTTCCCTGATCTCCGGGACCGACAAAGCGCGTGGCTCGACAAAATTTTTCTCCGGCCTCACCAAACTCACACGTCCAGCCGGAGTAACCGCGCTGGGAGCCAACGGCTTTTCCCCACCCAAATAAATCGGATCGGATATGCGTCCGACATGCCAGAGCTGACAGAGAATCCGACCGCCCTTGTGATGTACGGCTTCCGTGATCTTCTTCCAGCCAGACACCTGCTCATCGGACCAGATCCCCGGCGTGTCCGGGTAGCCGACGCCCATCGCATCCACTGATGTCGCCTCGGTGAGTATCAGACCGAAGCCCGCGCGCTGGGCGTAATATTCAGCCATCATGTCATTCGGAACTCTACCCTCGGATGCCCGACAGCGGGTCAGAGGAGCCATGAAAATCCGATTCGGCAACGTAAGCGCTCCTACCTTCAGTGATTCAAACAATATATCGCTGCTCATAAAAAACTTTCCTGAATCCATCCGCATAAAACGGGTATCCGATGGCTTCCAAGGAATCCCTTTCAGCAAGTCCGCCCAACCCGCGTTACTCCAACGTCAGGCAATCAAACTTCCGATTTTGCCACCAGCTTCAGCTCGATCACGACCTCATCGCGAATCAAATCATCAGGCTTGCCGGGATAAACGATTTTGAAATCCTTGCGATTCACATCAAACTTGGCCTCAATTTCCACGGATTGCGGGCTGCTATCGACTGTAGCCGGAAAAGTAATATTTTTAGTCACCCCATGTAGCGTGAAGTTTCCCGAGATCATCACCTTCGTGTCAGACTCTTTTTTCACTTCGGTAACTTCGAATTTAGCCTGAGGGAACTTCTCCACATCAAAGAAATCAGGGCTCTTCAAATGCCCGGTTAGCTTTTCGTCATCCGCCCATGTCGAATTCATGTCGATAGTAATCGTGTGGTCCGTGCCAATGGGCTCTCCATCCTTCGCAAAAAAGTGGCCCTCGAATTCCTTGAAGCCACCCTTATGACTGCCCGTCACCTTGGAACCGACAAAATTGATTTCAGACTCCGGGGTGAAAACATATTTCACGCCGCCGGCAGCAGTTGTGGTTGTTTTTTCAACTGCATCGCCCACCTTCGCCGCGTCGGTCTTGTCAGCGGGATTTTCGCAGGCGACAAGGATCACCGCGCTTAGGGATAACATAATAAGTTTCGATAGTTTCATAAGTTATAGCTTGAGATTCCATATAAAGACGCGCGCATTCACCCTAGGTCAAAAAGAATCGCTTCGACATTTTCGTCACCCGCCTGGAAAGCAAAGATTCCCGCCGCTTCTGAAAATAGCGCATCTCCCGCCTCCAGATTTTTTGTATCGATGGTTCCCTTACCGCACGCCATCTGCAGCCATAGCCCCCGACCCTGATGCAGCTCATGCTCCACTTGCTCTCCCGGTTTCAATTTCAATAAAAAGACTGAAGCATCCTGCGCGATCTTCGCCGAACCCTCCCGGCCATCTTCTGATATCACCAACAACTTTCCTCCCGATTTTCCCTCCGGCGTCCATTCGGTGTAAGCCGGCTCCAGGCCTTTCTCATTCGGCACGATCCAAACCTGCAGGAAATGCGCGGGCTCAACACGGGACGGATTATACTCCGAGTGCGTCACTCCCGAGCCAGCCCGCATCATCTGAATCTCGCCCGGCTTCAGCACACGCCTGTTTCCCATCGAGTCTTCATGAGCGAGCTGGCCCTCCAGCACATATGAAAAAATTTCCATATCCCGATGAGGATGTTTCGGAAAACCCATCCCCGGCGCAACCCTGTCATCATTGATCACCCGAAGACTTCGGAAACCCATCTGCTCTGGATCATAATAGTCCCCGAAGGAAAAACTATGCCGGCTCTCCAGCCAGCCGTGCTTTGCGTGCCCCCGCTCATTCGCACGCTTGATTTCAAAACGCTCTGTTGCTTCCATAATCATGAATTTTATCTCAACTATTCCACTACGCAAGCCGGCCGGAAATCTCCTACGTTGCGCCACCTACGGAATTGATTAATATCCAGGCTCGATGCCTTCTTTTCTGATTACCTGCTGCCACGCGACCTGTACCGTCCCCGAGGCGTTTCGCGAACTGTTCAAGGGTTCTGAAGACCTTGTCACCTCGGTTGCAGGCTGGGAGCCGGGTGCCTTGAATCTCGCCCAGGGTCTGGCCATGAAATTCAGCACCCCGCTCATTCATGGCGATGTCACCCGTCTCCTGCTCGATCTGGATCATGACAATGAAAAGCGCTGGAGTAAAATTTCCGCAACACTCCCTGAGGCCACCAAGGTCAAACTCATCGAACGCCACGAAAAAAAATTCCGCATGGCCATCGAACAACGCCTGATGGAGGACTTCAAACGCCACACGTCCGTCATTCATCTCATAATCCATACCGCACCCATCGCAGACGGCAGCATCATCCTGGAATATTCCTCCTCCGATCATGCTCGAATCATAGCCGAAGCCACCGTAAACAATCTGCCTGCCAGCGAAATCACATCCCGGAG
>JACMMB010000159.1 GCA_014379305.1 Akkermansiaceae bacterium | reverse complement strand
TGATCTTGGCGTTGATGGTGGCGTCGGTTTCCCCGAAGATCGAGCGACGTTCACTATGGCCGAGGATCACGTAATGGACGAAAAACTCGCGGAGCATGAGGACGCTGACCTCGCCGGTGTAAGCCCCGGAGTCGAACTCCGAGCAATTTTGCGCGGCAATCTGGATTGCGTGGGCATTCTGTCCGGGATTTGAATTGTGAAGGAGGTCTGCGAGTTTCGGAAGACAAAGGAATGGCGGAGCAATAACGATGTCGGCGGAGAGATTGAGACCTTGGCTTTTGGACAGAAAGGATTTGATGAAGTCTTCGGTTTCGATGACTCCGTTGTTCATTTTCCAGTTGGCAGCGAAGATGGGCTTGCGGGACATGAGTGGCGGTAGAGCTGAAGGTTGGGAAATAAAAAAGGGGATGGATTTATGCTTCGCTGAGAGCAGCAACTCCGGGGAGAATTTTTCCTTCCAGAAGTTCGAGAGAAGCGCCGCCGCCGGTTGAAATGAAGGTCATTTTATCTTCGAGACCATATTTATTAACAGCGGTGACCGAATCTCCGCCGCCGACAATCGTCACGGCATCGGATTTCGCAAGCGCTTCCGCGATGGCCTTTGTGCCATGGGCGAAAACATCGATTTCAAATACGCCGACCGGGCCATTCCAGATGATGGTTTTCGCCTTGGCGATTTCGGCAGTGAATTCCCTGATCGCCACATCGCCGATATCAATTCCTTCCCAGCCGTCCGGAATTTCACCGCCTTGTCCGTAGATGCCGGTGACCTCGGTGGCGGCTCCATCTTTGAACTCCCGGGTAATGCGGGTGTCGGCGGGAAGGAGGAAATCGACTCCTTTATCCTTGGCCTTGGCAAGAATTTCCAGAGCAAGGTCAAGCTTGTCGGTCTCCACCCGCGAGTTGCCGATTTTATAACCTTGCGCACTACGGAAGGTGTTGGCCATCGCGCCGCCGATGAGGAAAGCATCGGCCTTTTCCATCAGAGCGGTGATAACCTTGATCTTATCCGAAACCTTGGAGCCGCCCATGATCACCAGGAAGGGTCGTTCCGGCCGTTCAAGTTTCGCATCAAGGTATTCAAGCTCATTTTCCATGAGAAAGCCCATCGCCGAAACCGCGATGAACCTGGTCACGCCTTCTGTGGAGGCATGGGCGCGGTGGGCGGTGCCGAAGGCGTCGTTGACAAAAATCGAGGCCTCGCCCGCAAGGTTTTTAGCGAATTCGGCATCGTTGGCTTCTTCCTCCGGGTGAAAACGGGTGTTTTCCAACAGCAGTAATTGGCCGGGCTGCAGATTTTTGCGCATGCCGGCGGCTGCCGCGCCGATGCAATCCGGAGCCAGAGCGACATCCTGTCCGAGTATTTCGGCAAGGCGCTTCGCAATCGGAGCGAGGCTGAGTTCGGTGGAAGTGCTGTCTTTGGGTCTGCCGAGATGCGAGCAGAGGACGAGTTTCGCACCGGCTTCAAGGAGATGTTTGATTGAAGGTACGGCAGCGTCGATGCGGGTGTCATCGGTGACTTCGCCATCCTTGAGCGGGACGTTGAAATCAACGCGCATGAGGACTTCCTTGGACGAGACGTCAAGGTTTCGGATGGAAAGCTTAGGCATGGGCGGGGAGATGCACCACGCGTGCCATGCTGTCAAGGAGAGGTCGAAAGCTGCGACTGGCCGGGTGGTCCTTCAGCAGTTTCCAGCAACGGTTTGACATCCGCGCCGGGCTGGGAAGAATGCCCGCATGTACGAGGTGGAAGGAAAAATCAAAGTAATCAGCGAGGCACAGAATTTTCCAAGCGGATTCACGAAACGGGAGTTTGTGGTGACAACCGGGGCTGATAAATATCCCCAGGATTTGAAATTCGAGGTGGTGAAAGACAAGTGCGCGCTGCTGGATGACTACAAGGTCGATCAGGAGGTGACCGTGAGCTTTGATATCCGTGGCAATGAATATAACGGAAAATATTACGTGAATCTGGCTTGTTGGAAAATCCAGGCTGGCGGCGGCGGTTCATCCAGCTCGGCATACTCGCAGCAAAGTCCGGCAAGAGGAAAGTCGGGATCCGGGCAGAGCGCCCAGGAAGTGGAACCGGCTGCGGGGGATCTTCGCAATGAGAATGATTTCGATGACGATGATATTCCTTTCTGAACCGCCGGAAGATTAGGAATGGGCCGGGGAAACAGTAGTGCCCATTTTCGAGCCGACGCGGGCATAGAGCTCGATCCCTGCGGCGGAGTTTTCGAGAAGATCGGCGGCGAGAGTGACGGTGGCAGGCTCGAAGATGGTGATCGTCGATGAGCCGCCGAAGGCGAAATAGCCTTGCTCCTGGCCCTTGGGGACAGCTTTCCCAGGGGTGAATGTTTGATTGATCGAGCCTACGCAGGTG
Source organism: Akkermansiaceae bacterium (assembly GCA_014379305.1). Lineage (GTDB taxonomy): Bacteria > Verrucomicrobiota > Verrucomicrobiia > Verrucomicrobiales > Akkermansiaceae > Luteolibacter. The sequence continues at coordinate 2,320 of JACMMB010000159.1, read as the reverse complement.
GCTCCGATTTCGAGCAGGAGGATGGTACCGAGGTTTTCGGTTTCAAGCCGGGTGATGCTGCGTTTGTTGGTCCAGAGGTAGGCAAGTTGCTGGCGCAGGGCGATGGGGGAAACAGAGAACAGAGGTCCTGGCAGGGTTTTGGTTTCAGAAGGAATTCCGGCTGCGGGAAAGTGAAAGCGGTGGTAATCCACCGGGCATAGGCGGGAAAGTACGAGCGTTCCGTCGGCATACTTTTCGGCCAGTGTGGAATCGCCGAGGAGGGAAGGAAGGTCGAAGGATTGACCTTTAACGAAGACAGAATTGATGTCCGAGGCTCTTTGAAAACCTAGATGGCGGCCATCGGCAGGGAAGACGACAGGGGCGGGATCAATTGGGCGGGCTTCGGGTTTGAGCTTGCGAAAGAAGAACTCGTTGAAGTTTTCAAAGGCGGCTGGATGATCGGCAAATTCATGGTCATCAAGGCCGTAGAAATCGATAAACGGCTGGATTTTGCTGACTGAGGAGGGTTTTGACATCCGTTCCCCATACCATTTGGAGAAGCAGGGACGCTTGACGAGGGCGTGGAGCGAGAGTTTCCCGAGCGGATTTCCATATGCCCAGCGGAGAAAGTTTTCCCCGTAGATCTGTTCGGTTTCCAATTGGCCGGAGTGGCGATTGAAGTAGCGGATGGTTTCCACGGGTGCAGGGAAAGGTCAGAATATATGAAAGTCAAAGGTAGAAGGTTGGCGGGAGCTTTTATGAAATTCAGCTTGTTACCGGGCGTAGAAGTGGGTGATTGAAGTCGCGGGCGATTCAGTCCGGGTATTTTTAGGGCAAAATGATGAAATCTTGGTTAGCGGCGTTAGGGATAAGCTTGGCCTGCGTCGCTTGTGACGAGAAAGCGGATCGCGTGGTGGTGGAGGAAACCCGCAGGGTCACAAGCAAGGATAAGGCACCGAAGTTGTTTGCAACCAGCGACGAGCGGTTCAGGGATGCGAAGCCAAGTCCGGTCAAGGGAGAAGTCCCCGAGGGTTGGCTGGAGCTGCCCGCCACGGAGATGAGATTGAAGAATTTCCGCTTTGGTGAGTCGGGCTTGGGCGAAGTCTGGGTTTCGATTACCGGCGGGTCGGTGGCGGACAATGTCAACCGATGGCTGAAGCAATTCGGGAAAGATCCCTTGAATCCGGAGCAGATCACAGATCTGGAAAAAGTGACCTTGGCAGACACGGAAGGCGTGTGGGTGGCGGCAGATGGTGAGTATGGAGCGGGAATGGGCGCGGATGCGAAACCGGGTTACGGGCTGGCGGGAATCATCGCGGTGGTGGAAGGGAAAATTTTGACCGTGAAAATGGTGGGACCGGCAAGGGAAGTGGAAAAGGCGAAGGATGTGCTCAGGCAATATGCCAAGAGCCTGCAAATGATTAACTAACGCCTTCTTGATTTGGATTATTGAACATGGAAAAAACCTCTAAGCCCGCTGGTGGCATAAAACCCAAACCTTGGTACCGCAAGATCTATGATTTCCTTTCGGGATTTCATTTGGCGACGACAAGCTTGATATTATTAATGATCCTGACCTGGCTGGCGACCTTGGAGCAGGTCGATAACGGCTTGTATCCCACGCTGAACAAATATTTCAGTTGGAAGGCTTTATATCTGATCCCTGAGATCAAGGGGAAGATGGTTCCGATCATTCTCCCGGGAGGTTATTACGTATCGGCGTTGTTGCTGGTGAATATGATTCTTGGCGGCATCATCAGGATTCGAAAAGGCTGGAGACAGTTTGGAAATCTGGTCTCGCACTTCGGGATTGTGTTCATGCTATTGGCTGGCGGCGTGGCGCATCATTTTTCCGAGCGCGGGAATATGGCAGTGGGTGAAGGGGAATCGAGCGACACGGCGGAGGATTACTTCGAATATGTAGTCGAGGTGGCGGAGGTGAAGGAGGGTCGGCAGGGTGAAATCCATGTGATTCGCGGGAAGTTTCTGAAAGACCTGACCGGCGGGAAATCGCGTTCTTTTGAATTCAAGGGATTGCCTTTTTCTCTGGAAATTTCCGGGTATCTAAGGAATGCCCAGACAGTCAGCTCAAACGAGAACGCCCCTGCGAATCATGAACTGACGACGGACGGCTACTATCTTTTTGAAAAGCAGGATGAAAAAGAAGCCGAGATGGATTTGGCAGGCTGCTATGCAATCGCGGTCTTTGAAGGCGGTGAGAAATCAGCACCGTTCATACTTGCTGGAGCGAGCTTCCATCCTTTCACCGTGCGGGTGGATGATCGGCTGTTCACCGTGGATATGCGGAAGCGATTGTGGCCGATGGGATTTGCGGTCAAAT
>JACMMB010000004.1 GCA_014379305.1 Akkermansiaceae bacterium | reverse complement strand
CCGGGTCACCTTTGAACTCATCATAAATCGCCCGCAGTTCGGCACCGTTTCTTACCGCGCAATGCGGACAGACCGCGAAAAATTCCGCAACCACCCACACCTTGCCTCGTAAATCGGATAGCTTCACATTTGCGCCCGCCTGGTTGCTAGCCGAAAGATCACGTCCAATGGGAAACCACTGTTTTGGCTCATCTTGACCCACATTAACAAATTCAGGAGACTCCGCCGCCTTTGCTCTGATACGTGGCACGATCACGAAATTCACCACACTCAGGATTGCCGCGCAAATCATGGCGACTCCGATATAAAACAGGATGATGGTGTTTTTCTTATTCACAGCTTCAATTTCTACTTCAGTAAAATCTCGATTGTCTGATTCAGCAACGCCTCCATTTGCTCTGTATTACTCAAATCCGTGCCGGTTTTGATTCCCTCCACATCCCATTTTTTTGCCTGCTCGAAATCAAAATTTGTCACATAAGGCGCGCCACCGCGCTTCTGAGGAACCACCGCCCGTCTGACGTGCCTTTCCTTGTCGATCAGCACGATTGAGCCATCGTAAATCCATTTTCCGGCTTCTTTATGAGGCAGCATCGAAGCCTTGAACTCATTCTTGATGAAACGGTGCAGCGTCGGCCTTTCATTCGATGCGACAGTCCATTGTGGCAACTTGGCTCCCAAGTTTTCCGCCATTATCTTCAGTTCATCCAGCAGCGAATTCGACGGCCCCGGATCGATTAACAAAGTCAACAGCGCGACGTCCTCACGCCCTTTATATTTATCGGAAATCCTATGCATTACGCCGGTGCTCAATTCATCCGGCTGAGCGCTCGCCAGACACTGCACCACCAACACCTTTCCTTTTAATCCGATCAGCTCTTTGATTTCCCCATCCTGACGCAGAAAAGTCAGATCTTTTGCTTCGGAAATCCGCGTGACGTAGTTAGGGCGATTCTCCTTCGCCGCCTCCTTCGACCGCTTTTCATAAGCTTTGAGAATAACCACTCCTCCAACGACCATGATTGCCAATAGAATCAAAGCAGTGCGCCGCAGCTTCTTTGGATCCGGGGTCACGGCTTCAAACTCTTTGGACAGTGTCATTCGGGGCGAAGGTAATGAGGAAGTCACGCTTGGCAAGAGTGGTAAAAATCTCATAACTGCAAGGCGGCGGCTTGCCAGCATATTGGATTGTGATTCAGGCTGTGCGGCGTGAAAACAAAGTGGATTTTGTTCTGTCTAGTCGTTGCGGCCCTTGGAGGAGGGCTCTGGTTCTGGAACTCGCGGGCGGACACATCAGAACTCGGGACATCAGCTTTCCTGCTCACAGAAAAAATCCTTTCCTTCGGACCACGGCCTGCCGGCAGCGAGGGTTTGGAAAAAGCCCGCGAGCATATGAAACAGGAGCTGGAGGCGGCGGGGTGGGCGGTTCAATTTCAAGATTTTGAAAGAGGCACACCCGTCGGGAAAATAAAATTCCGTAACCTCCGCGCACGCTTGAAAAATGGTGGCGAAGATCCCTGGCAGCGAAAGATCGCAGGATTGCTTTGCGCTCATCTCGATTCCAAATATTACCGGGAAATTGACTTTCTTGCTGCGGATGATGCGGCTTCCGCTTGTGCCGCCGTGGTGGAAATCGGCAAATGGCTGTCGCGGGAAAAGCCCGCTCACGCCGAAAATCTCGAATTGGTTCTGTTTGATGGAGAGGAGGCATTTGCCAGAGACATGACGATACTCGATGGTCTTTATGGCAGCCGTTTCTACGCGAATTCATGGCGAGGCAGGGAGGATAAGCCGCAGTTTGGCATTGTATTGGACATGATAGGTCACAAGGAACTCAGCATCCGTATTCCCTCCGACTCTCCACAAAATCTCTCCAGGCTGATGTTTGCCGCAGCGGAAAAAGAAAAAGCCTCCGGTTATTTCTCCGTCGCTCCGAATCCGATCATGGACGACCACTTGCCACTGAATCTGGTCGGCATTCCCACGCTCGACATTATCGGGGATTTCACTTCGAAAAAGTGGTGGCATACGCCTGCTGACAATATCGATATTATCTCAAGGGAATCTCTCGACGTATCGATGCGGGTGACCCTGCTGATGCTGAATGAATTGCTGGATGGAAAATAGACTTCAGTAAGTCTTAATCCACTCTACGATGTCTGCAACATCCTGTGCGGTGAGCCCCATCTGATCGGCGCTCAACATCAGGGAACGGTTCATCGCATTGCGACTTTTAATATGATCTTTCGGGACTTGCTGGGTTAAACCACCGGTCGAGCGAATGGTAATCGTTTCTCCTTCGGAGAGAACCAATCCATCAATCCACTTGCCATCATTGAGTTCTATCGAATGACCATCGAAACCGTGTGAAATGTCAAATGACGGATCAACAATGGATCTCGCCACAATCTCGGGCGGCTGACGCTGACCAAAGCCTTTGAGCGCCGGACCATAATCAATACCCAGCTCATCAAATTTGTGGCACATCACGCAGCGACCGGCTAGTTGTTCGCCTTTCACCGCATCGCCCTTGAGAGCCAGAACTTCTGCAACGCTGAATTTTTGTTCGGTCGGCTTCCCGGGAACTACAGCTTCAACCAGCGTTACCGTTTCCTGAATGATGCCTTTTTCAGCAAGGGTTGCGCCAAGATCCATGGACGACCATTCGCCGTCGTGACGATTCTTGAGCCACCATATCGCTTGATCGCGCACGGCTGAACCTTCGGCAGCGAGGGAAATCAACGCCTCGGCTGCTGGACGCGCATTGATGAAAGCGATTGAATCCACGGCCAGCCTGCGAGCCGTTTCATCAATACCCGTGTCACCGGCACGTCCGGCAAGGGCTGCAATTGCGGCTTCAGGCATCAGCCGCCAGGTCAAACGGACAAAAATATCAGACCAGGCTTTTGGTTCGCCCGGCTTCATTTCAGCATGAAGTGCTTTCCACAGTTCTTCAGTGTTGTGGCCGGCTCCGAGACCGAAAGATTCCAAATATGAGCGGTCTTTTCCATCGTATCCCTTGGCCACTGCAATCAGGACATCCTTTGCTTCTTCGAAGCTGCGGTATCTCATTTCCAGCGCGGCTTCCGCACGAATGGCGGGGGACTCGTCGAGAGCCAGTTTTTTCGCATATGGCAGCGCATCGACTTTGCCATCCGTCCTGCGGACAGCCCGGAAAGCAGTCAGCCGGATTCTGGCGTTTTTGTTACCCATGAGTTCGCTGATTTTGGCAATCCCTTTTTCACCAAGGTAAGGCAGCAGCCAGATTGCACGGGCCGCGACAAATGCGTTTTTTTCGTCAATCAGCTTTACTACCGCGTCGTAGCTCTTCGGGCCATCATTGCGCAGCTTGTTGAAGCCCAGCCAACGAACATTGATCGCAGGGGATTTCAAAGCGGTGATAGCGCCTTCCGTAGTCGATAGATCAAACTTCGGTATGCGCGGTTTGAAACCCATTGGAGCGATGCGGTAAATCACACCGGAGGCAGCGTCGTCCAGGGTGTCGTGGCCGCCCACGCGTGAGTCAGTCCAGTCGGCAATATAAATCGCACCATCCGCGCCGATGGTCACATCCGAGGGTCGGAATTGGTAAATGTCTTCTTTTCCTGAGTTCGGATCGTAAGGCTTTTTTGTGCCCCCGACGAAGTCCGAGCCATCATATTCCTTTTCCGGATTTGTGGTGACAAAATCATGGCGCGCAAGCTTGAAACCAGCGCCTTCCATTTCGGGCTGATAAGAAAAAATCACATTTCTGCCAGGTTCGCATGAAAGCAGCGTTCCCGCGTATTTTGCGCCTAACACGCCGTTTTCGTAAAAGGCCACTCCGGTCGGTGATCCGCCGCCATAGACATCGCCTGAAGGCATCGTGCCGGGATCTTCCTGCCGCCATTCCGCTGTAGGCGTGTCCTGGCCCGGACGCTGATCCGCATTCCAAGTACGTTTGCCATCGCGGGAGAAATAGCCAGCGTTTCCGTATTCAAGCATATGCGTGACGCGGCAGGCCGGCGGGTCATCGTTATCGTTCTGGAATACAAAACCAAACGAGTTGGTGATCTGCTCGTACGAATTTCGGAAACCGCTGCCGATGATCTGGGCACCCGTGCCATCTGGATTTATGCGGAAAGCCGCGCCGGAATTATATGAAAAGCCGTCACCGGACTTCTCACCGGCAATCTTATTAATATCCGCGACCTGGCCGCCACTGTCGTAAGGACCGCCGATCTTGAACGTTATGCCAGATTTGTCCGTGAACATCGCCCCGGTGTTGCCTTGGTTGAAAACCCATTTTCCATCAGGACCTGCTGTCACGGAATGCAGGGAATGGTCATGATTCGCGCCGTTGAATCCCGTCAGTAAAACTTCGCGCGTGTCGCCATCCGCCACGCTGAATTTACCATCCCGGTTCTTGTCCGTTAGCTTGAGTAAATTCGGCGGCTGCGAGACCATCACGACATTGTCGAAAACCGCGATTCCGAGTGGTGAGACCAATTCCTTGTCTTGCCAGAAAACAGAACTTTTATCAGCCTTTCCATCTTTGTCGGTGTCTTCGAGAATAACTATCCGATCTCCCTCCGGCCTCCGCTCGTCATACCTCCTGTAATTCACGCCTTCCGTAACCCAGATCCTACCCAAGTGATCCACATCCATATTGGTTGGATTATAAAGCATCGGCGTCGTCGCCCACGGCTTGATTTCCATTCCCTCTGGAATAACGAATGAATTCAAGGGCATGTTCGGCGGCTGTTCAGTGGGAGTCCAGCCAAGCGCCAAGCTGGATAAAATCAGAGATAAGGTTCCAAGGGTTTTCATGGTGCTTGTAGAATTCGATAATTAGTGCCCCAGTCTTTCAGGTGACCGATAGAATTCCCGGTTCCTTGTAATTAGACCATAAATTTTGAAGTTAACCTGCCAAGTTTCCTATTCATTGCCCAACAAATATTTCCCCTCGAATTACCCCGGTTGCCGCCTCACACTCGCGACATGAGTAGTTTTGAGGAAAAAATCGAACAAGCCCTCGCCAGCCCGCAGAATCAGGGCGAGCTCGCGGACGCGGATGCGGTCGGCACCGTCGGGTCTCCCGAGTGCGGTGACATGATGCGGATGTGGCTGAAATTTACCGAGAAAGATGGCAAGCGTGTCATTGACCGCGCCTCCTTCCAGGCTTTTGGCTGCCAGACCGCGATCGCCGTCGCTTCTATCGCCACCCAACTTCTCAAAGGTAAAACGGCGGAAGAAGCCCGGAACCTCAGCGCACAGGATCTTGCGGGAGACCTTGGAGCCCTTCCGCCCATGAAAATTCACTGTGGCCAGCTGGTCGAAGGAGCGCTTCGCAACGCGCTTGATCCGCAGGAAAAACCTGAAGCCCCGAAAAACACGCTGCTGGGTGATATCAATGTCCAGAAACCTACCCGGATTCGGGTCATTCCGCTCGAATCATGATGTCCTTGAAAATTAATTGATAGGATTGCTCAAGATTACGATAGACGGACGCGAGACATCGCGTTTTCAAACTCTTAACCCATTGTTTCCGTGCTAGAACTTCAAGACGTCTGTTTCACCATCAAAAAAGACGGCGCGGAAACGAACCTTGTAGACCATGTGTCGATCAAGGTTCCAAAAGGCCATTTCATGGCGATCGTCGGCCCTTCGGGTTGCGGGAAAACAACACTGCTGAAAACAATTGCTGGACTCAATCCGGAGTCCAAGGGCGCGCTTTTCTGGGAAAGCCGCAATCTCTCCGAAGAAGGCGATTTCTCACCCTCGGAAATGGGCTACGTGCCGCAATTCTCCATCGCCTACGATCCTCTCACCGTCGATGAATCCGTAGAGGCTGCAACGCGTTTGCGCGTGAAATACAAAGACACCGCCGAACTCGACCACCGTATCGACCGGGTGCTTGAGGAAACCGGGCTCGGGCCGATCAGTGATCGCGTTGTAAAAGTCCTCTCCGGCGGTCAGAAACGCCGCCTCGGCCTGGCGATGGAACTCGTTTCCGATCCGAAAATCTTGCTCTGCGATGAGGTCACCTCCGGCCTGGATCCGCGTTCCGAAAGAGAAATCGTCCGCCTGCTTCACGATCTTTCGCGAAAAGACGGCCGCATCGTTCTTTCTGTCACCCACTCCCTAGCCCATTTGGAACTTTATGATTCCATCCTCGTTCTCCACGAAGGCCGCGTTGCTTTCCACGGTCCACCGGAACGTCTCACCCACTATTTTTCCGTCAAGGATACCGAAGAAGTATATCCCCGTTTGGCGAGCCAAGCCTCCGAGCGATGGCAGGCTTCATGGCAAAAGCACAGCGCATCCTACTATGGCATGTTGGAAAAAAACCGGGCGCGTCATATTGCCAACGGCGAACTCCATCTCAAACCTAATCCGGCTGCCGCACCCACTCTGGATGCAAATGATTTGGAAAAAAATCCAGCGGCCGGACATGCCGATATGGAAACCCGCCTTCCAGGGTTCTTTTCCCAATTCGCCACCCTGCTATCACGCCGCTGGCGCATCTTTTTCCGCGACCGCGGCCAGGTGTTTTTGCAGCTCGCAATCCTCATCTGCTTTCCCGTTCTCGTCACCCTCTTCAGCGATAAGGCGTCCGGAAATATCCGCCGCTACTCGGATGTGCGACAGAATGATGTCTTTGCGGAAATCCAGGAACAGCAATCCGTACGCTCGGACCAGGCCAAGGTCGGATCGGCCATTTCAGGAATCATCATGTTCCAAGTCGTTCTTCTCGCACTCATGGGCTCTAATAATTCCGCCCGCGAAATCGCCGCCGAGCGGCCTATCTATGAAAAGGAAAAGTTCGGCGGACTTCGCCCGATGGCTTACCTGTCTTCAAAAATCGCCTTCCTGTCCTGCCTCGTCATCGCCCAATCATTATGGATGGCGTTTTTCGTCAATTTTTTCGGGCCATTCCGTGGTGATTTCATCCAGCACTCGATATTTCTCATCCTCGTCAATGCCTCCATGACCTCGATATGCCTGGCCATTTCGGCGTTGATGCGCACTGCGGAGCAGGCTTCCTTGCTCTCCATTTATCTCGTGGGCTTCCAGCTTCCCCTATCCGGCGCGGTTTTGGCACTTCCCGAACATATTGAAGCCTTTACCCGTCCTTTTGTTTCCGCCTACTGGGCCTGGTCCGGTTCCGTCGAGGCCCTCCAATCCCAAGTCCACGGTGCCGTCCAATCCGTAATCGATACCTCCCTTTCCAATCAAAACGCCTGCTACTTCACACTCGGCATCCATATCCTGGTCGCACTCGGCATGGCGTGGATCGGTGCCCGCAGACCACAATGGGAGTAAGCTGGCAAAAACCTGTGAATAACCTTCCAAAATCCTTTTTCTGCGGCAATTTAACCTGAATCGAACTATCAAAAAACCATGGCCCGTCGCGCAAGCTCCAGCACCAATCCCACTCTTATCGTCGGCATCGCACTCGTCATCGTTGCCGCTATTTTCGGGGGCAAATTCCTGATGACTAAAAAGTCGACCTCGTTTTCCGATGTCACACCACTGGCTATCCAGGATCTCATGGATAACGGCAACAGCCTGCGCGGAAACGAATATTTGATTGAAGGGAAAATCGATGAAAAGCTACGCTGGACCGCATCGAACGGGCAAATCATCAGCCTCCGTGTCAAATCAGCCGGCGGAGAGGAGATCATCCCCGTCCAGATCCCCGATAAATTCAACCGGCTCAATATCGAACGCGAACAACGCTACGCCTTTAAAGTCGAGTTCGAACAAGGCGGCATTCCTGTTGTCACTGCTGTCAATCGACTCTGAAATCCCTTTCTCCACTATCAAAACTCCCGCGCCCGCCATGACCCTTTCCCATATGAAACCCATTTTCCTTCTCCTGATTCTCGTAGTCCGGGTCCATGCGCAGGTATACACTCCACCCGCTGAGTCCGCCACGCCCGCGCCCGCAATCCCCATCGACAGCAGTCCCGCTGCAGCACCGAAAAATAACGACTCCGCCTTCGGTCAGGAAATCCCAATGCTCGATCCCTCTGCGGAAAGCATCACCGTCGGCGGCGTTGCGATCCCTCTTGGCGACAACCGTCTCCTCAAGGCCCGCTTTGAAAAATACCTCAATCAGCCACCGGAAAGCGATGCCGATGCCGCCGAATACCGCAAAACCGTGCAGGAAATCCTTGCCACCATCTCGCCCTTCCGCGAGGGCGGTCCCAATCTCTACTCCGCCTTCAAACTCCTCCCCCGCGCTTCCACCTATCCCGGCGATGCCAATCTTTGCAGCTCACTCGCTGAGTCGATTTACATGGCCATGCTTGCGAAGAAAGACGTCACCTCCCTTTCCCAACTGAACAAATCCATCGAGCAGGAAAAAAACGATATCATCCGCCAGGCAGATTGGGCGGCCCGCACCGATCGTAACGGCATCCTTGGAAACACCCGTGGTGTCGGGGATGGCACGGGTGGCGGCGCAGTCAGCGCCGGCGCTGATAACGACGGAACAAACAACGGCAATAACAATACGAACCCGGACAACAACCAAGCCGGACAGGGACGTGATGTGGATAACAACCAAGCCGCAACCAACCCGGGCTCCGGCATCAATTCCCTGAAATACGAAGAAACACTCCGTCGCATCAACGAGATCGAGATTCTCAAAAAACAGAACATTATCCGCACCGAAGCCCAGACACTCCGCACGAAGGCCCAATACCAGGTTTCAATGGTGCAATGGTTCGTCCAGAGGCGCTACGAGCATGTCCTGATGGCCGCTCGATTTTACAATCAGATATGGAAAGACGGCGATGCCACCCTCCGCGTGAATAAAAATTCGGATGTCTCGAAGCTCTTTTCCGAATCCCTCGGCATCTCCCCCACAGTCGCCTCGCTCGATTCCCTTTCCAATGAAGCCATTCGCGAAGTCTCAAAATACATCGAAGCCTTCGATCTGCTCCTTTCCCGCGATGAGCTGCATTCCGCTTCACAGCGATTGATGGAAGCCTACGCCCTTGGGGAATACCTTTCGCCGGTTGCGACTCTCCCGCTCGACAGGAAACGCCGGGTTGCGGAATACGTCCGCGATTTGCATGAACTCTACGGCACCCTCCAAGCCCGCGATTATGTCCGTGGCAAGGAACTCGCCGCCCGGCTCAAAGCCCACGCCAAAGACTTTCCCT
>JACMMB010000158.1 GCA_014379305.1 Akkermansiaceae bacterium | reverse complement strand
TGCTGACCAATATCTTCACCGGTCGTCCCGCGCGAGGGATCGCCAATCGAGTCATGCGCGAACTCGGACCCATCTCCGCCGCAGCGCCGGACTTCCCGCACGCCGGTGGCGCGCTCGCGCCGCTGCGCGCGAAAACTGAACCTGCTGGTTCCGGCGATTTCATGCCGCTGTGGTCAGGCCAGGCAGCGCACCTCGCGCACGAATGCCCGGCCGCCGAACTGACCGCGCAGCTCGCCCAGGACGCCCTCGCCCGACTTTCGCCGTATTCACGTCGTTGAGCTATCGGTCGTTGAAATGCCCCCACCTAGCGCCATCGAAGTGCGCAATCCCGACCCGGACGGCATCGATCAAAGGCCGACCGGAAATGTGTTTGAGATTTACGACAGGCCTAACTTTTAACCCGCTTGCGGTTTACAAGGATAAAACCCACAGCAGAAAAGATCAAAAAGCCGCTGGAGGGTTCAGGAATGACTGCATAATCGATCGAGCCATTCCATGTAGCTGTAGAGCTGGCTGTTCCGCCACTTAATGGACCTGATATTACCGCACCTGTCTCGATAGCGATATCGCTATTGCTGTAATTATTGGATCCGAATGTAATCCAAGCCTGATAGTTTGTGTTGACCAAAGCGAACCCATAGGTGCCTGCAGCCAGACTAAAATTTGCAACATCAATGAATACCGGGCCATTAGCGTTACTACCAGGACCGCTTGAACCCGAGCTGACTAGCGTCCATGCGGCTGGAGTATTTTCAAATCCGAGATACGTTGTGGGACGCACGTAAACATCAAGGGTATGGGATGCGGATTGGGCCACATTCACAGTGAATGCATCGAATGTAATTCCTCCTGTATTGGCGACAGTAAGATTAAACATAAAGGTCCAGTTTCCCCCGGTGATACCACCACTGCCGTTTGACCCGTTAAATGTTGTTGTGATTAACGCTGCGCGACTGGTGGAACTCATTCCTAAAAAGAGTGCCAGCACTCCAAATTTAGTTACCGGGGATAATTTTTTCATCGAGCTTTACTACTTATTGAGTTATTAATATGACCCCATTCGTCGAGGCAAGCAAAAATCGCGCCAAAAAAACCCAAACTGCTAAAACAAAACAAAACAACATCAGAAAGGGACAGTCCCGGCTAACAAGCATTGAGGACTGAAACCCGCCGTTTTGATTCGAAAGGGGTTGTCTCCCGCAATCCTGGAATTTCCCCCGCGATTTCGCGAGGCACCTTCCGGATGATCCGGCCCGCATGAAGATGAAACCCATTGCCGCCGCCCTCTCCCTGATTCTCACCCTCGCCTGCAGCGCCGGGGAGATCATCCTACACCAACCCGCTCTGGGACGGTTACTTCGCCGACCCACACGCCTTCAAGGTGGGCGACACCTGCTATGCCGTCGGCACCGGCAAGGCACCGGACGGAAAACAGTTCCCCATCCTGCGCTCGCGGAATTTCACCGACAGGGAGGTGTCGGCGGGGCGATGGATGCCATCGAAGGCATGAAGGAGTATTGGGCTCCGGAGATCGTCGAGCGGACGGGAAATTCTACCTCCCGAGCAGCTTGGTTTCGTTCTGCGCAACTTGGTTTTGACCTGCGCGGCTCTGGTTCCCTCCTGCGCATTCTGGTTTCCGCTTGCGCAGCTCTGGCTCCGCTCTGCACACCTTGGTTCCGACCTGCGCGGCCGGCGGGGTTCCGCTCCGCCGGTGGCGCGCGGCTGGGAGCCGCGGTCGCGGGATTTCGCAAACCCGAAATTGTCATCAGGCACCCTGTAGCGCCTTGACTTGGATTCTAGCAGCATCCACAGGTGCCATGTCATGATGGATTTTTTCAAAACCACAATAGGCTGCCTGCTTCTCCATAACGCGGCCTGCGCGGAGACCGTTCTGGATGATTTCAATGGACTGGATTTCAATATCGTTCCGGTCAGCCCCAGCCAATCCGCTTCGTTTTCCAAGGCCATCTCGACTCCCTTCGGAGCCGCCACGTTCACGGCGTCCGTAGATTATGGATGCGGCATGAGCGCGGCAGCAGGCGTGCTAACGATAGCGCCCGTGCCAAGCTCGTATGGGATCGCAACCATCCGCTACGATTTCGCCACCCCTGTGAATTTGATGGCATTTGATTTCTTACTTTTCGACACGACCCATGATCGGAACGTGTACCCCTTGTCCGGTATCTATCTCACTATGAAAAACGGGCAGTCCATGGGCTTCAGAAACACCTCCGATTCTCCGGTCGCGGCACACCAGAAGAAATTTCCCTATTACGGATTCAAGCCGGTCTCCTCATCCTGGATCTATTATCCGGAAGAGGTGGTTGCCATTTCCTACAAATTGGAGTTTTTGGGAGGAAATAATCTCGTGATTGACAAGGTGGCGCTTGATCAGGTGGCCGCGAGAAAGAGCTTGGCCGCCACCATCCGTATGGGCGGGCCTTACGGTTTGATCGTGGAGGGCAACCGTATCATGAACTCCGACGAGCTCTGTCGGCTGGAGAGTTCGAACGATCTTGTGCATTGGGCTGCATGGTCATCGTTCACCACGGGAACGGGCAAGGTTCCCAAGTTTGACATATCCTTCAGCACGCCAAGCTTCGACAGGATCTCATGGTTCAATCAAGTTCCTCAGGAATGATAGGGGTGCCTGATTCCCGCGCTAAGAATCCTCATCGCGTCCGGCCCTTCTTTGTCCCAAAGCTTCAAATACTCTGCTGTGATCGGATCGAACAGACTTGCCTCGGCCCACTCGCCGGATCCGCCCTTCTGGAGGTAAACCTTGGATTCATCCATCAGATCAGGACCAGTTCGCTTTTATCCTTGGTCTGCTCATCCTCGGTGTAGAGCTTCTGGCCCATTTCGACCTTCGCGTCCACCGCCTGCAGAAGCCGCAGCGCCAGCCTCAGGGTGGCGGTCTTGCTCAGATCTTTCTTGGAGGCCAGAACCTCCAACGCCTCCATCTCACGAGCCGTGAGATTCAAGGTCATCGTTCGTTTGCCCGTATC
>JACMMB010000157.1 GCA_014379305.1 Akkermansiaceae bacterium | reverse complement strand
GGTTCTCGTCCAAGCGGGTCATGGCGAAAAACCGCTCCTGCGGGATGCCGGCGGCATTGTTCATCGCGATCAGCGCGTTGGTGTTGCAGGGATTCCCGACCACCAGAATCCGCACGCCCTTGGCCGCCACGCGGGCGATCGCCTGGCCTTGGCCGGTGAAGATCTTGCCGTTGATGCCGAGCAGATCCGCCCGCTCCATGCCGGCTTTTCGCGGCACTGAGCCGATCAGCAAGGCCCAGTCCGCGCCCGCGAAACCCTCATCCAGATCCGTCGTCGCCACGACCTCCTGAAGGAGCGGAAACGCACAATCCTCCAGCTCCATGACCACGCCTTTGAGCGCGGGCAAGCCCGGCTCGATCTCGATCAGCCGCAGATTGACCGGCTGATCCTCGCCAAATACAAATCCAGAGGCGATGCGGAAGAGGATGGCGTAGCCGATTTGGCCAGCGGCTCCGGTGATTGAAATGGTGATCGGTGTTTTCATATGATTTCCGCCCCCACCCTACGCCGCCCCGTTTTGCAGTGGCTAGCGGAATATGCCTTTTTCCCAACCGCGCCAGCCTTGGCTCGTCCGGTTCGTCACAGAAACTTCCTTTCCCTGTTTCGCAAACCCACGTCAAATCCCTCCCGCCATGGCTTACCTTGACGAAAACTTTCTCCTCCACTCCGACACCTCGCGCCGCCTGTTTCACGAGGTTGCCGCGCAACAGCCCATCATCGATTACCACTGCCACCTCTCGCCGCAGGAAATCGCCACCAATCACCGCTGGGAAAATATTTCCGAACTCTGGCTCGGCGGCGACCACTACAAATGGCGCCTCCTCCGCGCCAATGGCATCGATGAAGAACTGATCACCGGCGATGCCGACCCCCGCGATAAATTCCAGGCGTTCGCGGAAACACTGCCCTACACCCTCCGCAATCCCATGCACCACTGGGCCCACATGGAGCTGCAACGCTACTTCGGCATCCACACCCTGCTCACTCCGGACACCGCCGATGAAATCTGGGAAAAAACCAACGCCAGACTTGCCGAACCTGATTTCTCGACCCACGGCATCCTTGAAAAATTCGCTGTCCGCGTCATCGGCACCTCCGATGATCCCGCCGACCCGCTCGATCACCATGCCGCCATCGCGGAGTCGGATTTGCGCACCAAGGTCGTGCCCACCTTCCGCCCTGACCGGGCATTTCAGGTGGATCGTCCGGATCTCCTGAACGCCTGGCTTGGCAAGCTTGAGGACGCCTCCGACATCTCGATCACCCACCTCTCGGATCTTCTCGCGGCCCTGCGGAAACGCCATGCGGACTTTCACGCCCTCGGCGCGCGCCTTTCGGATCATGGCCTCGACCGTTGCCCGGCGCTGACCTGCACCGATGGCGAAGCGGCGATCATTTTCGACAAAGCCCGCACCGGCAAAGCCGTCTCCGCCGAGGACAAGGAGCGGTTTTCCTTTTACCTGCTCGTTTTCACCGCCCAGCTCGATGCCGCCCACGGCTGGACCAAACAGCTCCACCTCGGCCCTTTCCGCAATACCAACTCCCGCATGTTTGCCAAGCTCGGCCCCGATGCCGGCTTCGACACCATCGGCGACACCCGCCAGGGCGCGGCCCTCATCACTTTCCTCGATACGCTCGCCAATCAGGATGCGCTGCCGAAAATCATTCTCTATAATACCAACCCCGGCGATAACCACCTCTTCGCGGCCATGACCGGCTGCTTTCAGGACGGGACCCTGCCGGGAAAAATCCAGTTCGGCTCCGGCTGGTGGTTCCTCGATCAAAAGGACGGCATCGAAGAACAGCTCAATGCCCTTTCCGCCACCGGCCTGCTCTCCCGCTTCGTCGGCATGCTCACCGATTCCCGCTCCTTCCTTTCATTTCCCCGCCACGAATATTTCCGCCGCGTCCTCTGCAATCTCATCGGCACCGAAGCCGAACGTGGCGAACTCCCCGACGATTTCGAAGTCCTTTCCAAACTCATCGCCGATATCTCCTTTCACAACGCCAACCGCCACTTCGACTTCAACGTCTGAAATGGAGTTGCAGTGGCTTCGCAAAATCCCGATTCTCTCCCAATGAAAATCCTACCCGCCTTCCTCATCTCCACCCTCGCGATGAATGCACAACCTCTCTACATCGGCACCGGTGGCCAAAACGATAGCAAAGGCATCTACCTCGCCGATTTTGATTCGGAAAAAGGAACTCTCACGGTTCCGGTGCTCGCCGCTGAATATCAATCCGCCGGTTTCCTCGCCCTCCATCCGGAAAAACCCATCCTATATTCCATCGGCGAGCCGAAGGAAAAGTTTCCCAACGGCCAATCCGCCATCGCCGCTTTCACCATCGGCTCAGGCAACTCGCTCACATTTCTCGGCGAAGCTCCCGGCGGCGGCAACGGCAACTGCCACCTCGCCGTCGATGCCTCCGGCCGCACCGTGACCGTCGCCAACTACGGCGATGGCTCTTTCGCCTCCATCCGCCTCGGGCCCGATGGCAAACCCGACGAAACGGTCACCGTGGTTAAAAATCCCGGCTCCGGCCCCAACCAGCAGCGCCAGCAAGAAGCCCATACCCACGGCGTCTATTTCGATAACGCCAACCGCTTCCTCTTCGTCCCCGATCTGGGCATCGACAAAGTCCTGATCTACAAATTCGATCCCGCCACCTCCGAACTCGCCCCCAATACCCCCGCCGATCTCAAGACCGCCCCCGGCGCCGGCCCCCGGCACATGGCTTTCTCACCTGATGAGAAACACGCCTACGTCATCAACGAACTCGATAATACCATCCTCGCCGCCACATTCGATTCAAGCACCGGCGGCCTCACCCAGGTCCAAACCATCACCACCCTCCCCGCCGATTTCAAGAACCCGAATTCCACCTCGGAAATCGAAGTCCATCCCACCGGCGATTTCGTTTACGGCTCCAACCGTGGCCACGACTCCATCGTCGCCTACCAGCGCGACCGGAAAACCGGGAAACTTACCCTCCTCCAGCACGCTCCCTGTGGCGGCAAAACCCCCCGCCACTTCAAAATCCATCCCTCCGGAAAATGGCTCCTCTGCGCCCATCAGGACTCCAACACCATCTCCGTTCTGCCCCTAAACCCCGAGACCGGAAAACTCGGCGAACCAAGCTCCACCATCCCCACCCCAAACCCGATCTGCCTGCTCTTTCCCGCCAAGTGACTTTGGCTGCAATCCCTTTAAAGCGCCGCCACCAGGCCCCTGCATCTCTCTCCCGGCATCACGCTTAGCTCCATCTGGTTCATGACGTAGGCGAAAGAAACCCCGCTTCCCGGATCCCCGAACGCATGGCTCCCTCCCGCTCCCGGATGGCCGAAAGCAGAGGTCGATTTCCCGAACACCTCCCGCCTCTTCTCCCCATACTCATTCACCGGATCTTGCTGACAACCGCAGGTAAACACCGTCTCCCTCAGCAAAACCTTATCCTCTCCGGAAACCTGCATCGCCGCCAACGCCAGCCTCACCCCTTCCGATAACGGACTCTCCATCGCCCCGATCGCCGCCTGATAAAACTTTGCCAGCCCTCTGGCCGTCCCTACCCCGCCCATCGCCGGCAAAGCCGCCATCCACGCTCGCGGTTCATTCATTTCCGCAATCGCATGTAAGCCCTTCGGCGAGCTGAACGCCCTCCGGGTCAAACTGCCCGGCGTATTGAATGCCGCATAGAAACCTTCCTCAGCCGCCGCAGGCTTTGCCCGCGCGGGAATCAATTTCCCCACCCGCCCCCATTCGCTTTCCGGCAGCCCGATCCAAAAATCGATCCCCATCGGCTTGGCCAGCTCATCGTTCCAAACCTCCCCCAAACTCCGCCCCTCCAGCCGCCGCACACATTCGTCCAGCGCGAACCCGCCCGTCCGTGGATGATACCCATGCCCGTTTCCAATCCGCCACTCCGGCACCGTCCCTTCCATCGCGGAAATCACCGCATCATGATCGTAAACATCCGCCTCCCGATCCAGCGCCGCCAAGCCGCACTGATGCGAAAGCAGCTCCGCGAAGCTCGCACCCCTTACCGGAAATCCCGGCCACACCTCTTCCACCAAACTCTTCCCATCCAGTCCCCGTTTCCCTAAAACATAAAGCAAGGTCGCCGCCGCCGGTCCTTTTGTCGCCGAGTAAACCGGAATCAAGGTCGCCGCATTCCAAGCCCGCGCTTGCTCCCTTTCGCACCATCCCGCCGCAAGGCTGAGCATTTCCTCCCCATCCTTCCAGACGCTCACCGAAGCTCCGGCTTCCCCCCTTTCCTTGAAATTCCCACGGAAAAACAGCTCCAACTCATCCAGCCTCATATCACGCCGAGCCGGTTAATTCATCTCCCTCCGCAGCTCCTCTTCGGTCTTCCCCGAGGTCCAATCCGCCAACAGCCTGAACGCCACCGCCAGCAAGGTCGGCCCCAGGAAAAGCCCCACCAATCCGAAAGCGACCGCGCCTCCGATCAGCCCGAAAAAGATCAAAGCAAAGGGCATTTTATTGCCGTGCCCGATCAGGATCGGCCTCACCACATTGTCCAGACTGCTGATCCCCAGCGCCCCCCAGATCAGCATGAAAATCCCCCATCCCGGCCGACCTTGCGAAAACAGCCACAGCGACGCCCCGCCCCAGATCATCGGCGGACCCACCGGCACCACCGCCATGAAAAAGGTCAGCGCTCCCAGCAACACCGCCCCCGGCACACCCGCGATCAGGAATCCCACCCCCGCTACAAACGCCTGCAGCAATGCCGTTCCCAAAACCCCGTAAACGACCCCTTTCACCGTTTTCCCAGCCACTCCCAGCAGATACACGCCACGCTCTCCCGCGATTTTCCCCATCGCTACTTTCAAACATTCCCCAAGCCTTGCCGCGTCCCTCAATAGGAAAAATACCAAAAACAAACTGATTGAAATCTGCGTCAGCCCCTTCACGATCACCAACCCCAGCCACACCGCGATTTTCCGCAAGGTTTCCAGCGAGCGATCCATCAGTGATCCCAGATCCCCGCGGCCCTGCCCGACGATGGAGGTCGCAATCTCCGGCATCTCGCCATCGCTTTCCTCAACCTCGTCTTCTTCAATATCTGTTGCCTCATCCTCTTTCGCCGCCGCAACTTGGTCCGCCCCCTCAGCCCACTTTTTCCGATTGGAAATGAAATCCTCCCAGTAGGCTGCCAGGTCGTCCCCGGCGATTGGCAGATTTGCAATCCATTCCGGCACTTGCTCCGGGGCCTTCATGATATTTTCCTTCGTCTCCTGGGCCAATCCCTTCCCGTCATCAACCAGACTGATCCCGATCAAGGTCAGCGGCCCGACCAAGGTGAAAACCGCCAGCAAAGTCACCGCCAGAGCCGCCCAGGTCTTCGATCCTCGGAACCACTCCGTAAACTTCCTTTGGACCGGATACAGCGTGAAACTCAGAATCACCGCCCAGAGCAATGCCGAGGCAAACGGCCGCACCACGAAAAAACACAGCAAGCCGAGCAGCCCCAACGCGGCAATCCCAAGCAAACGCTCCACGCCTCTTCTTTTTTCCGTAACTTCCTCCATCTCCTTTTTTCCTGAAACTTGAACCTGCCACTACCCGGCTTCCTGGCGAAGCCAAATAGCCACCTCTTTCGCAAAATAGGTCAGAATCATGTCCGCCCCCGCCCGCTTGATCCCCAGCAAACTCTCCATCACCACCGCCTGTTCATCCAGCCAGCCGCCCGCACACGCCGATTTGATCATCAGGTACTCCCCGCTCACCTGATACGCCGCTATTGGCAGGGTCGTCTCATCGCGCAGCCTCGCAATCACATCCAGATAGGGCCCCGCCGGTTTCACCATCACGATATCCGCTCCCTCCTCCTCATCCAGCATCAGCTCCCGCACCGCTTCGCGCACATTTCCCGGGTCCATCTGATACGTCTGCTTGTCCCCCTCCTTCGGTGCCGAATCCAGCGCTCCCCTGAAAGGTCCGTAAAATGCCGAAGCATACTTCGCCGTGTAAGCCATGATCCCCACCTCCTCAAACCCCGCATCGTCCAAGGCCACCCGGATCGCCCCTACCCGCCCATCCATCATGTCCGATGGAGCCACGATGTCCGCCCCGGCCCGCGCATGACACAGAGCCTGCTCGCACAACACATCCACGGTCTCGTCATTTAAAATCCTCAGCCCGCCCATCCCATCCCTCACCACCAGACCGTCATGCCCATCGGAGCTATATGGATCCAACGCCACATCGGTAATCACACACATCCCGGGACAAGCCCCCTTGATCTCCCGAATCATCCCCGGCACCAGCCCCAGGTCGTTCGCGCACTCCGCCCCATCCCCGCTCTTCAATTCCTCCGCAATCTTCGGAAACAAAACCACCGCCCGAATCCCCAGCGCATACACTTCCTTCACCTCCCCCAGCAAGCCACTCACCGACCACCGCTTGCACCCCGGCATCGAAGCAATCTCCACGTCCTCCCCGTCTTCATGGAAAAACATCGGAAAAATCAAATCCGCCACGCTCAGCCGCGTCTCCCTCACCAATCCCCGGATCGCCCCGCTCCGCCGATTCCTCCTCGCCCGAATCATCATTTCCATACCCACATCCTATTGTCACCGCCTTACCGCTGAAAACCCAAAACTAAAAAACCTCCCTCAACCCGCCACTCTCACCGCCACCGCATTCGCCGCCGCATAATCCCGCGCGTGACTCAGACTCACCCGCACCTCCGCGATTCCCTCGCTGATCAGGAAATTCGCCGCCGCCCCGTGAAAAACCATTTTCGGCGCCCCCGATTCCTCCCTCACCACCTCCAGCTCCAGCCAACCCGCGTTTCCTCCGATGCCCGTCCCCAGCGCCTTCGAGACCGCCTCCTTCGCTGCGAATCTCGCCGCGAAGTGCATCCCGGGTCGCCTTTGTTTTTCACAATACTCCCTCTCTGCCACCGTAAACAGCCGCCTGACAAAACTCTCACCCTGCCGCGCGATCGCCGTCTCGATCCGCTCCACCTCCACCACATCGATCCCGATTCCGTAGATCATCATAACTCGTGAAACTTCATCCGTGGCTCATCCTCAAACCGTGAAAACATAGCCCACCATCCCCGTCCTCATCTCCGCCACCGCCCGCCGCAACCCCACCATCATTGC
>JACMMB010000156.1 GCA_014379305.1 Akkermansiaceae bacterium | reverse complement strand
TTTTCGACGCCGAGGAAGTAGGGGACGAAAGGGTTCATCCCGGCATTCGTGAACAGCAGGCCGGGCGACTGCGGGAGCAGCGAGGCGGAGGGGACGATGGTGTGCTGTTTTTCCCGGAAAAAATCGAGGAAGGATTGGCGGATCTCGGCGGCGGTCATGGTGAGGGGCGGGAGGTTGGACAAACTCGCTTTCGGAGTAAAGCGGACATTGGGAAGCACTGGATGCAGAGCGCCAATGACTTTTGAATACAGGCCGAAATTGGTTGCCATAGTGCTTCCATTTTGATCGTTCGCCACCCGATTCTGGCACGGTTTGCGCTCAGATTTGATGTGTTCCTGTGGTTAGCGGATGGGCTGCGGCGGATTCAAGCTCTTCATAGCAGGAGTTGGATTCGCCGCAGTGATCTGGTGGGTCAGGTGGGTATTGTTTCAGTAGCGCGGTGTTCCTTCTTTCGCTTGCCGCATGATGGGGGGTGTGTTTCTCTCTGCGCCCCGAGCGCGGGATTTACCAAATGGCGAACAAGGATGTAACGGACCCGGTGCGGATGGAGAAAATTGTCTCCCTGTGCAAACGCAGAGGCTTTATTTTTCAGGCTGGCGAGCTGTATGGCGGTCTCAACGGTTGCTGGGATTACGGTCCGCTCGGGACGGAGCTGAAACGGAATCTCAAGGATTACTGGTGGCGCAAAACCGTGCAGGAGCGGGATGATGTGCTGGGCATGGACGGCGCGATCCTGACGATGGAGCAGGTGCTGGTTTCCTCAGGCCATGTCGGCGGTTTCAGCGATCCGATGGTGGATTGCAAAACCTGCAAGGGCCGCTTCCGGGCTGACAGTCTCGAAACCTATGAGTGCAAGGAGAAGCCGAGTGTCCGCCCCGGTGGATCGCCGAAGTGCGAGCTGACCGAGCCGCGTGATTTCAATCTGATGCTGCAGACGAATTTCGGCGCGACCGGGGAGCAGATTGCCTATCTGCGCCCGGAAACGGCGCAATCCATTTTCTGCCAGTATAAAAACGTCTTGGATTCGAACCGGATCAAGCTACCTTTCGGAATTGCCCAGGTCGGCAAGTCGTTCCGAAACGAGATCAACCCGCGGAATTACATTTTCCGCAGCCGGGAGTTCGAGCAGATGGAGATCGAGTATTTCTGTCGCCCGGAGGACGGCATGAGGCTGACCGAGGAGTGGCTGGAAACCCGGCTGTGCTTTTATCAGGACATCGGGATTCCGCGTGAGAAGCTGCATATCCTTGATGTTCCGGATGGTGACCGGGCGTTTTACTCGCGGAAAACCTACGACATCGAATACGAGTTCCCGTTTGGAATCCAGGAGCTGGAGGGTGTCGCCTACCGCACGGATTACGATCTGGGAGTGCACCAGAAAGGCGCTGGCAAGCCGCTGGAATACTTTGATGAGGAGACCAAGGAGAAGTTTTTGCCGCATGTGGTTGAGCCATCCGCCGGTTGCGATCGGACGGTGCTCGCGCTGATTTGCGAGGCTTTTGACGAGGAGGAACTCGGCACGGAAGGCAAGAGCGATGTCCGGACGGTCATGCGATTTGTCCCGAAAATGGCTCCGGTCAAGGTCGGCATTTTCCCATTGATGAAGAAGAACGAGGAGCAGGTGCGGATTTCCCGGGAAATCCAACACACCCTCCGTCCGTGGATGAATGTGTTTTATGACGATGGCGGCGCCGTAGGCAGGCGTTACCGCCGCCAGGACGAGATCGGCACGCCGTTTTGCGTTACCATCGATTTCGAAACCCTGGGTGAATCAAGCGATGATTTGAAAAACACCGTGACCGTGAGACACAGGGATTCCATGGAGCAGGAACGTTTGCCGATTGCCGGCCTGCTGCCGTGGCTGTTGGAGCGGGTGCGGTAAAAATGAAGTTGCAAGCAGGCCCGTCCCCATGCAT
>JACMMB010000155.1 GCA_014379305.1 Akkermansiaceae bacterium | reverse complement strand
GAGCGAGGATGGACATCTCCAAGTCGGCTATGGTTGCTTCGCGGAGCGCGAGCCAGGCGATTTCGCGAGTGCTCATGTTGGGATCTGCGGCGTAGGGGCGGATAAGGTGAAGCTTCTCGTTTAGGGACAGACCTGCATTCAAGCCGATAAGGTATGCACCCCATGAACGGACGATATCAGATGGCTGGACGAGCAATAGTTGCGAAGCGCTCCGTATCGATGCGGGAGTGGTAAAATGTTCCGCCAGCAGCGACCCTATCAATAGGAGTTTTTTGGGAGCCGTTAAGGGCATATGCTTGGCGAAGCGTTCGCGGAGGGTTGGCAGTAGTTTTTGCCAGCCAAACTTGGGAAATTCCCTCTCGGCAAGGTTGAGCTGATCGACGACAAGCCACTCACAGAGATTGACGGTTTCGAGGCTGCCCTGGTTTAGAAGAGAGAGAACTTCGGTTGGGACGGAAGCGGTGTTGCGGGAGCCTTTGCGGCGGAGGATGCTTTCCGGAATCATGCGATGAGATATCTGAGCCGGGCGCAGACTTCCTCAACGTTTGCCCGTGAGTTGAATGCGGAAATGCGGAAGTAGCCTTCGCCTGCGGAGCCGAATCCGGCACCAGGAGTGATGACCACTTGAGCTTCGTTGAGCATTTTGTCAAACATGCCCCATGAGTCGATGCCAGCAGGGCAGCGAACCCAAACGTAAGGAGCGTTTACGCCACCGGAAACTTCGAGCCCGAGGGAGATGCAGGCATCGCGAAGTAACTTTGCATTTCCCATGTAATGCCCGATAAGTGCGGAGACCTGCTCTTTTCCTTCGGGTGAAAAAACGGCGGCCGCCCCTTTTTGCACGGGGTAGGACGCGCCATTGAATTTGGTGGAGTGACGGCGCGACCAGAGTTGATGAAGGGGGACGGGCGTGCCTTCTTCGGTTCTGCCGGAAACGGATTTCGGGATGATGGTGTAGGCGCAGCGAACTCCGGTGAAGCCACCGTTTTTCGAGAAGGACCGGAACTCGATAGCGCATTCGTGAGCGCCTTCGATTTCGAAGATGGAGCGGGGGATTGCGGAGTCCTGGATAAAGGCTTCGTAGGCGGCGTCAAAGAGGATGATGGCATTGTTGTCCCTGGCGTATTCCACCCAGGCAGTGAGTTGTTCGCGGGTGGCGACGGCTCCTGTTGGGTTATTGGGGAAGCAAAGGTAGATGAGATCAGCTCTTTGGGAAGGAATGTCCGCGACAAAATTGTTGGCGGAAGTGCATGGCATGTAAAGCAGGCCGGCGTAAGCTCCGCTTTCGTTTGCATCACCCGTGTTGCCGGCCATGACGTTGGTATCGACGTAAACGGGATAAACCGGATCGGTGATGGCGATGACGTTTCCCTTGCCAAAAATATCGAGGATGTTCCCGGTATCGCATTTTGATCCGTCAGAGATGAAAATTTCGTCGGCAGAGATGCCGAGACCGGAGAACTGGTGATCGACGATTGCCTGCCGGAGAAATTCGTAACCCTGCTCCGGGCCATAGCCGTGAAAAGTCTCCCTTGTGGCCATTTCATCGATGCCATCGTGCATGGCTTTGATGACTGCGGGCGGGAGAGCTTCGGTAACATCACCGATTCCACAGCGAATGATGCGGGCGGCAAGGGCGGGATTGGCTTCGGAATAGGTTTTAACGCGGCGGGCGATTTCAGGAAAGAGGTAGCCGGCTTTTAGTTTCAGGAAATTGGAATTGATTGTCGCCATGCCGGATTGTGTAAGTGGTGGGGTGGCGAGGGGCAAGGCAAAGTCGGTATCCTGGCTGCGCTGAGTGGCTACTGGATGATTTCCCAATCGATGAGGGCGGATATTTCGCTGCCGTTTTCGTCAGCGAGGGTGATTTGGTTTTTGCCGGAGGGGGTGATGGATTTGACAAGGCCGAAGCCTTTGGGGGCTTGGGCGACGGCCTGGATATTGCGGAGTATTACGGGAGTGTCTTTGGTGAATCGGCGGGTGGTGGGGATCTCATCATTTAGAAGAAGATCCTTGCGGGAAATTTCGACGTCATCGCAGAAGTGTGAGCAGACGTCTTCGATGCCGAGGCGGGCGGTATGGCGGGAATTCCATGGTGCGGCGGAGCGGCCGCCATTGGAGAGCCAGAGCATGGTGGCGGGAAAGTCGGATGGGTTTTTCAAGGAGAACCAGACGTAGCCATCGAGGACGACTGCGGCCCATGCAAAGGGCTGCTCCAGGGTAGCCGCTTCGGATACCATCATGACGAGATCGTCGGTGCCGGGGCGGGCAGGGTAGCGAGTGAGATCGGTGGTGCCGCCATCAGAGAGCGGAACTTGTTTGAGATCGGTGAAGCGGGCTCCGATTTTGAGGGCCTGGGTTGCGCCGTCGGCCGGGTTTGAGAAGTATTCCGGATAGACGGATGCCCAACGGAAAGGACTGACCGAGAGGCGGGCCTGCCCTTCAACCATGGCGGAAAGGTCCAGGATGGGATGATTGCCGTAGCTGTAATTCCCATCCAGGCCTGAAATACGATGTTCGCAGTAAATGGCGGTATGGTTGGGGCGGAGAGAGATGGTTTTGGTGACGTTTGCGGATACGTCGGAAGCTTGGATTTCGAGGGTGAGAGAATTTTCGGATTGCTGGGAAAGGTGCCATTGACCGTTCGCGGTTTCGCCGTGTGGCGGGCCGCTTTTCTGCGGGCCAAAGGGGAGGCAGAAGAAATCCCCACGCAAATTTTTCAGGAGGACGGGGAGGCTTGGGTCGATATCTTCCGGCTTCCATGGAGCCAGAGCGTAGGGTGAGACGACGCGATTCCCGAAAATGAAGTCGGCAGGGGCCAAGTGCCCGCCATCACGGGTGACGTGTAGGGAAACGAGGTTTGATTCAAGCGAAAAGGAGGGAGCGCCGTAAATGGTTTGCATGGGAAGCTTTAATCAACGCGGCGATATGCAGATGAATCGGAGGCCGCAGCTTTTTTACTTTGGTATTTCGTTGAGAGTGTAAAAGGCGTCGGGATGCCAGAGTTTCGCGCCGGATGCGGAAATCAAGCCGGGAGCGGTGAGGTGGTGGACATGGCCTTGAACAAGGCCATTGATGGTCAGGCGGACTGACTTTTTGTCGCCTGAGATTTTGGCGGCCGTGATAAGGGGGGTTGATTGGTCCACTTCGGGAGATCCGTATTCGGATTGATAGATGTACGTCCAGGCGGACATGGCATAGGAGGCGGGATTGGTTGCGGCGGCGGTGTCGAGAGGTTCGGTGAAATTAAGCGTAAAGCCATCGGAGTGGGCGGTCATGGTCTTCATTTCAAAGGGGGTTTTCCCTGTCCATTTAACCCGTTCGAAGGTGAAGGTTTTGGTGCCTCGCGAGCCCCAGCCGCGGTTTGAACCTCCCACGAACAGCACCCCTTCTTTCTGGTCGAGCTGCACGGGGATGATTCCGGCTTCGGAGCCTTCGAGGAAATGGAACACCGCGCCTTGATAGAGGCCGTTTACTTTTTCCAGACAGATGCGCTGGACTTGGGAATGGGTCTGCTCACCCACGTATAGCTGGTGGTTCCAAGGGCCGAATTTACCGCCCGACATATCGGCGACAATACCGGATGGAGACTGACCGACTTTTGCATGAGGCAGGACGACGGCGGGAGGACCGAATGTGGGGAATTTTTTCCGTTCGGTCAGGATTCGGGATTTATCCGCAGGCTCGGGTGGGGTGGGAAGATTCGCAAGTTGGTGAAATTTATTGCCCATGGGGTTTCCTTGGAAGGAGCCAGGTTTGAGCCATTTGACCGAAGATGAGCCGTTCCATGGACCTTGGTTATCGGAGTAGAAGACCTCGCCTTCGGCATTGAATCCCATGCCTCCGGGAGAGCGAATCCCCGAGCAGGTCGGAATCATTTTCCCGTCCGGGGTGATGCGGAGTGCCCAGCCACGCCAGTTGGAATCCGCAGTGAAGGAGCCAGTCAGGCACAGGGTGATCCAGACATCGCCGTTTTTGTCAGGGGCGGTTCCGAAGGCATATTCGTGGTAATCGCCATTGATACCCCATTCGGAATTGATAGTTTCAAATACGTCGGCTTTGCCATCGCCATCAGTGTCTTCCAGCCGTGAAAAATCGGGGCGCTGGGTGAGGTAGAGAGAGGTTCCTTTGTAGAACATGCCAAGTGGCTCATGTAGGCCATGGGCAAATTTAACCCAAGTTACCTTGGAGAGGTTTTCGTCATAGGCGCCTGAGCAGATCCAGAGATCGCCGCGACGGGTAGCGACGGCAACTTTTTTCCCAGGCATGAGGGCAATGGATGAGACCTCCATGACTTCGCCAGGAGGAAGCGGAATTTCCTGGCGATTATAGAAGTCGGCCTGGATTTGTGAAAAGGCGCACGTGGTGAGTGCTGCCAGGGATAGTAGGATTCGCATGGGGATTTTTTTTGAATTTCAGTGAGTGGATCGCCCTTATTTCAACCGGTAGGTGATGGTAGCGGGTGTGCCGGGTGTGAGAGTAGCTGTGGCGGAGCCTGTGATTGCAGGATCGCCAAGAGGGATTTCCAAGGTGGAGGTTCCGCCATTTAAAAGGAGTGTACGGAGGAGGGTTTGATCCGGGCCGGGTTTCCAATTGTCGCTGAGGATTTGGTCCGCAATTTGTATTTTGAAGGTCGGGTTGCCGGCGGGATCGAGGGTATAGCCTTTGAAACGGGCGCTGTCCGGAAGCGAACGGGAGTTGGCAAGCTTGACCAGATTGTCGCCGGAGGGGGCCTGATTGCCGGTGCCTCGGTCTGTCCAGTGGCGTCCGGCGTTCATGAATTCGCCGATCCAGATCAGAGTGGGGGCGAGGTGGTCGGCTGAATATGCGAGGTTGAGGCCGCCCGGGAATCCGAATGCGATGGAGCGGGGCGTGGTGCCTTCGATAAAATTCCGGTAGATGACGGCTTTACCGTCCTTGGGGGATAGAGGGATGCTGGGCCAGGCTTGCTGGGGTTGTCCCGTTTGGTCGGAGAGCCACTGCCATTCTGTGATGCCGGGGCCTTTCCATCCCAGGCTGATCCCTTCATTGCCATTCAGTTCGTAATACTCAACGCGGATGGGATGTTTACCTTTGGTAAGCGAGATCTTTCCTTTGGAGGTGCGGCCGCCATTCATGGGTCCGATGCCTTGGACATTCGAAACCACTTCCCCTTTAAGCAGGAGGCGTGCGCCGTCGTCGGCATCGAGCACGAACTCGTATTCCCCATCTTCCCGCGCGATGAAATCGCCTTCCCAGACAATTCCAAAGTTATCGGCAAGACCGGAGAGGGTGGTGCTTAAAATGCCATCGTGTTCTTCCTCGACGTTCTCAGCCTGAATCTTGTCAAATTCAGGCAATTGGCTCCATTGTCCTTTGTAAACCCGCGAGATGAGGTTTTCGAGCGCCGGTTTTTTTTCCGGCAGAGGGTAAATTTTGAGGATCTCCGGGGCGGTCCAAGGAGTGCTGCGACTCGCCATTTCGGCGCGGGTATTTTTGACCAGCTCAGGGGTGACATTCATGCCGCTGTTTCCCCATGAAGAGTTAACGTAAGTCAGTATCGCGGCAATAAGATCGTCACCCAGAACAGCGCCCTGAGGAGGCATTTCCAAGTTGTATGTCTTGCCGCTGATTTCAGCCGGGCCATGTAGGCCTTTGAGGACGATGCCGATGGCGCGTTTTGCATCACCCGAGACCCATTCGCTTCCTGCGAGTGGGGGAAAAGCGCCGCCTGTCGCTCCTTTTCCATCCGGTGCATGGCAGGCCGAACAGTAGAGGGTGTATAGCTGGCCGCCGTCCTGGCCATGAAGCCGCGAAATCAATAGGGAAATAAGGAGAAGTAAAATAAGTCGAGCGGCTGACATGGATGGAATTACAGATTATTTCCAAGGTTTATTACAAGGGCAAACAAAAGAGGCGGCCCGTTACACCCGCGCAGCGGCTGGAAAGGCTATTCTGCGTATGGAAACTGCTTTACATGGCATGATCGCAACCCGAAAGCTTTGCCGTCCCCATGAATCGATTTTCCAAACTCTTAACTGTCTTGCCGGTTATTGCAACCTGCGCGCTGGGTCTTCTTTCATGCAGTCCGGTCGCACCACGAATCCCATCCAAGGCGGATCGTGTCATGTATCAATGGTATGATGATGAAGGTCCGGGGGAGGTCGCGGTAAAGATCAGCTTGCAAGAGCAAATCGCGGAGGTCAGTCGCGGAGGCCGCCCGATTGGCTGGAGTTATGTTGCCACGGGCATCGAAGGTCGAAAAACAAGTCCGGGCTCATATCGGATTACCGAGAAAATTGTCGATAAGTATTCGAACCGCTATGGTTGGATCGAGAATGAATATGGTGAGGTGACGGATGACGACGCATCACCGGGCGACCACTTGGAAGAAGGAGAGCGATACATGCCTGCGCCAATGCCTTACTGGATGCGGATCACCAGTTACGGAATCGGGATGCATGCGGGAAATATTCCGGCCCCTGGGTCGCCGGCCTCGCATGGCTGCATCCGGATGCCGAAAGAGTTTGTTCCGATACTTTTCGAGAAAGCAAAGGTCGGGACACCGGTGCGGATTACAGATTGATTTCAGTCGTTGAATTTAACCGGGGGCTTTGAGCCCCGGCGCACGAGAACGTAGAAAAACGGGGCGAACAGGATACCGAAAAGGGTGACAGCAATCATGCCGAAGAATACGACAGTCCCGAGCGCCTGCCGCATTTCCGCTCCGGGTCCGGAGGCAATGACAAGAGGTATCACTCCGAGAATGAAAGCGAGCGAGGTCATGATAATGGGGCGGAGACGCAGCGAGGCGGCTTCCGCAGCCGCTTCGAAACGATCCATTCCCTGATCCTCCAG
>JACMMB010000016.1 GCA_014379305.1 Akkermansiaceae bacterium | reverse complement strand
GCGGCAATCCCCTGCGCCACCGCGTCGAACACGCCACCCTCTGCCCGCCCGACTGCCTCCAGGTGCTGGCTAAATCCGGAATCATCGCCGTCATCCAACCTCAGTTCATCCTCAGCGACGCCTGGCTCCCCCTGCGCCTCGGCGACCGCATGCGCGATGCCTACGTCTTCGGCGACATGCACACCGCCGGCGTCCGCCTCGCCCTCTCCAGCGACGCCCCCGTCGAAATCATCGACCCCCAGGCCTGTCTCGCCGCCGCCATCCAAGGCGACGCCGGCCGCCGCGGAACCCAGCTCACCTCCGACTCCGCAATCTCCGCCTACACCCTCGCTTCCGATCTCGCGATTGAGGAAGCCAAATCCCACCTGCTTGCGCGCGATTCCGACAAGGCCGCTTTGAAAATCAAAACCGCCACCGAAATCTGGCCAACCAATCCCAAGCTCGAGGAATTCCGCACCCTCGTCAACAACTCCGGCGGAGTCGTCACCGCCCGTAACGATTTCGACCGTCTCCTCTCCGAAGGGAATTATCGCGAAATCGCCAAACGCCAATACGAACTCGCCCCCGCCATCCAAGGCGACGCCACCCGCGAGGATGCCTTCAAACAGATCATGGAGAACCTTCAGAAAATCGAAGCCGCCCTCGGCAAAGCCAGCGAGTTTTCCAGAATCGGCCAGAACTACGGCGCCTGGGAGCAACTCGCTGACATTCGCGAGCAATTTCCAGACGATCCCAAGCTAGGTCGCGAACTCGAACTGCTCGCTCCCAAAGTCGCTGACTTCACCCTGGCTCTCGACAAGGCCCGCCAGTTTGAAAACCGGACGCCAAAGCAAACCGGTTCCTCCCTCACCTGGTATCTCAAGGCCCGCAACATCCACCCACAGTCGGACCAGGCGGAGAAAGGCATCCAGCGCCTGCTTGATGAAATTCTCCCGGAAAAGTGATTGAGGAGGAGACCGATTTCCTGACCTTTCAGTGACTTGGGACATGGACTGGATTTAGCCCTAGGCAAAACGCCGGAGGCATTCAAAATAAGCCCATGTTCAACACCAAGCAGCTTTCCGAAGACCAGACCGCAACCATCAAATCATGGGCTGCGGAAGGCGCGAATCTTTCGGATATCCAGCTCCGGATGAAAGAAACATACGATTTCACCCTCACCTACATGGACACCCGTTTCCTTGTGCTGGATCTTGGCATCGAGCTCATCGAAGAGAAAAAAGAGGAGCCGGTTCCCGTTTTGAAAGCCGCTCCAGTTCCTACCGGCGAAGTCACCGTGACTATGGATAGCATTGCCATCCCCGGTACCATGGTGAGCGGCAAAGCCAGCTTCAGCGATGGCGAAACCGCTGTCTGGATGCTCGATCAAACCGGCCGCCCCGGCCTCGATCCCGATACTCCCGGCTACAAACCCAACAAGGAAGATATCCTCGAATTCCAAAAACAACTCCGCGCCCTGATTGAAAGCGCGGGCCTGTGAGGAATTAGACTAAAGCTCGAGAGTGATAAGCAGATCGTCCGAGTCCACCTGAAGGCCTTTTTTGATGTGGACGTTTTTGATCACACCGTCTTGGGAAGCAGAGACGGTAGTGAGCATTTTCATCGCTTCCAAGAGGATCAGCTTGTCGCCGGCCTTGACTTCCTGGCCGGGTGAAACGGCGATCTCGGTGACCATGCCGGGCATGGGTGCGCAG
>JACMMB010000154.1 GCA_014379305.1 Akkermansiaceae bacterium | reverse complement strand
TCATTTCCCGCAACGCCTCATCACCCATTTCAAGCCAATGGCGCAAACTGAGATTCGCAATCGGAAAATCCTCCATTCGGCGCGTGATCGTCAGCGGCCATCCATCCTGCTGATCTCCGCTCATCCCAGTTCCTCCTTGATCATCTGTTTGAATTTTCCGATCCATTCATTAACCACATTCTGGTCCCTATGCTCGACCAAAACCCGGATTTTCATCTCCGTGCCGGAATAACGGATCAGATGCCGTCCTTCGTTTCCAAACAAAGCATCCGCCTCCAGGATTAGGTTCTGCAAGCCCGCTAAAGCCTCTAGCGGTCGCTTCTCACGGACCGGTAAATTCAAAAGCGTACTCGGATACTCCCGCATCACCCCGGCCAGTTCCTTGAGTGTCACATTGCTCTCCCTTATGATTTTGCAAACCTGCAGGGCACTCAGGATTCCGTCCCCTGATGTCGCGTGATCCACGAAAATCAAATGCCCTGAATTTTCCCCACCAAATGCCAGCCCTTCCTCCCTGATCTTTTCCATCACCAGCCGATCCCCGACCTTGCTTCTGCTAACCTTGATCCCCGCTTCGCCCATTACTTCGTCCAAGCCTAAATTGCTCATTACCGTCGCGACTATGGCATTACCACGCAGCTTGCCAGCACCTTTCAAGCCCAACGCACACAACGCCAACACCTGATCCCCGCTCACCACCTCACCATCGGAATCGCTGAAAATCACCCGGTCGGCATCTCCATCCAGCGAAACACCAAGATCCGCTCCGGTTTCCCGGACCATCCCGCCAGCCGATTTGGGAAACAGGGCGCCGCATTGCGCATTGATATTCCGTCCATCCGGCATCACCGCCATCTCAAATACTTCCGCCCCCAGTTCCTTGAAAATCCGTGGCCCTACCTCATAACCTGCCCCGTTTCCCGCATCCACCACGATCTTTAAACCACTCAAATCGAGTTCGCCCACGCTCGCCTTGGCTGCGGCAACATACATCTCCATACCCTCTGGAAAATCCACCACCCGTCCTGCTTTTCCGTTTTGCCCATGAAGGCTACCGAGCAGCAGCCCTTCAATCTCCTCCTCTTGTTCGTTAGATAGCTTGAATCCATCGCCTCCGAAAATTTTCATCCCGTTATCCTCGTACGGATTATGGGATGCTGTCAGCATTACCGCAGCAGTCGCGCCAAGCTCCTTCACTAGATACGCAATAGCCGGCGTCGGCAAGATCCCGAGCCGAACCACTTCCGCACCCATCGAGAGCAGGCCTTCCATAACTCCCGCCTCCAGCATCTCACCCGATTCTCTGGTATCCCTTCCAATCAAAACCTTCGCAACCCTTCCTCCACCAAGCACGCAAACCATCGCCACCCCAAGCTTCCGGGCCAATTCGGATGTCACCGGATGCTCATTTGCCTTGCCCCTGATTCCATCCGTTCCAAACAATTTGCCCTTCATGTTTCCGCGCCTGCGAAGCGAGACACTGTTCAATTTGTTTTGAGCAAACAACAGCAAAACGACAGCCCCGCTCCGCCCGGCACCTTCAAAAACCTCCGCCAGTTTAAAAAATCGCCCGATTTTCTTCTCTCGCCAAGTCCCCTCTGCCGTCATAAAAAATTCACTGCCACCCATTATGAGCACTGATTCATCCTCGCCTGACGCGAACCCGTCGAAAAAAACCCCTGCACCTGGAAAACTTTCCAAAGATTCCACCGAAATTGACCTTTGGGATCTGGATGAAGACGATATCAGCGCTCCGACACCCGAAAAAACAAGAAACACTGCAATCCCATCCCATCGCCCTGGCGAATCCTCAGTCCAGTCCAAGAAACCCATAGAAAAGCACATCGAAGTTCCCTTAATTGCCAAAAAAAATCCGCCTAAACCGGAGCCCAAACCTGAAAATATTATCAAAAGGGAGACGGCCAGCAACAAGCCCTCTCCAAAACCACACACCCAACTGGATATCTCCGAATCCAAATCCAAAGTTCCCTCAACAACTACTCCTGTCGCCGAACCGGCATCCGAAGAGATCTCCGGTATCCCCGTTTCCTCGGAAGAAACCAAAATCAAGCCCAACTCTTCACTTTCAAAGATCGAAAAAATCGGAATTCTTTCCTTAATTGCCATACTCATTCTCGGGGCCACATTCACAATCATTCATTTCGCCGATAACGTCCCTACCCGTCCCGTCATCTCCAGAGACTTGGAATTTCCGATCAAAGGCCAGCTCGTCTCGATCACCTCAGCCAGCACCTATTGGCGCGAACCAATCATAACCGGCGAAAATGCGGATATTGTTAAGCGGGACACCAAGCTGATCCCTGTCCTGAAAATCTCTTTCGAAGCAAAACCCGGAGCCATCCGTATCTTTTTCCGAAACGAGAATGGCGAAGTCGTCGGCGATGCGATCACCCGTGCCGTTGGTGGTAAAACGCAGCTCAGCATCCCTGCGACCGCTGGCTTCGACGACATCGGTATGCACGCCGCCTATCGTACCGGAGAAAGCATCCCTTGGATCGTCCAGATCTTTGAAGCTCCAACCGGAAACGCTTCCCGAGAGCAGTTTAAAAAGATTTTCGAAAGCGAGATTTCCACCGACATCCGCTAGGATCCCTCTCGATTGCAGTATTATCCTCGACCATGATTCCGCTCACCCCAAAGGAAGGCTGGCACGTCCTTCACCTCTTCTATCACATCGATCACTCCCAATGGTCGCTTTTTACCGAAGAGGAACAACGCCAATCCAAAACCCGCCTAACCGAACTTGTTCAGGAAATTCGCGCTACTCCTGACACCCAGCTTCTTACATTCTCCGTAGTCAGCCCTAAAGCCGACCTCGGCTTCATGCTTCTGACCCCGGACCTTCACATTGCGAACTCCTTTGAGAAACAGCTCACCCTTTCCCTTGGCCCGGAAATCCTCACCCCCTCATACTCCTATTTTTCCCTCACCGAGCCTTCCGAATACACCACGACGCGCGAGCAATACATCACCGAGACCCTTGTCGCCGAAAAAAAACTCAAGCCCGACACCGCCGAATTCATTACCGAGCTTGAGGATTTCGATAAGCGCATGACTCACTACCGCAGCTACCGTGTCTATCCGCAGCTCCCTGATTGGCCCGTCGTTTGCTTTTATCCCATGTCGAAGCGCCGCAGCGGAGAGGACAACTGGTATGCCCTCGGCTATGAGGCCCGGCGCGAACTGATGGCTGGCCACGCCCGCATTGGCCGCACCTATTCCGGCCGCATCCTCCAGCTCATCACCGGCTCCACCGGCCTTGATGAACACGAATGGGGCGTCACCCTCCTTGCCAGGGACACCGTCGATATCAAGGCCATCGTCTATGAAATGCGCTTCGACGAAGTCTCGGCCCGCTATGCCGAATTCGGCGATTTCTACATCGGTCTCCAGCTTCCTCTCGATCAGCTTTTCAAACGCCTCTGCCTCTAAGCAACAGATCATTGTATCGCATCTTTTTACTGACCTCTTTTCAATTCTTCCCATGCGCGATCAAATTCTCGACCTCTTCCGCCTCAACCCGGAAAAACCCCTTTCCAAAACCCAGATCGCCCGCCACCTCGACCTCCCTCCCATCCAAAAAAACTCCCTTGCCACCACCCTTGAGGAACTCACC
Source organism: Akkermansiaceae bacterium (assembly GCA_014379305.1). Classification (GTDB taxonomy): domain Bacteria; phylum Verrucomicrobiota; class Verrucomicrobiia; order Verrucomicrobiales; family Akkermansiaceae; genus Luteolibacter. The sequence continues at coordinate 7,056 of JACMMB010000154.1, read as the reverse complement.
TCGGGCAATCTTATCACCCTCGGCTCCAAATCCCTATATACCCTGAAAGCCTCACCCAAAAACTCCCTCACCGGTTCCATCAAATTCCTGCCTAACGGCCACGCATTCTTTTATCCCATCATCGGCGATCCCGCCAACGAAGCTGTCGGCATCGATTTCACCCTCCATTCCCGCATCTTCATACCCCGCGATAAAACCGAGACCGCCCTCGACGGCGATACTGTCCGCATCACCGCCACCCCGCCCTCTTCAAATCCCCGCCAACGCGGTCCCGTTCCCGATGATCAGGAAATGCGCGGGAAAGTCATCGAAATCATCTCGCGCCGCTCAGGCCGCATCGTCGGCGTCTTCAGGCGAAAGGACAAATTCGCCTGGGCCGAAACCGATGACAAAGCTCTCGAAGGCCGTATCAACATCACCGGTGACAGCACCGCCGAGCCCGGCCAGCTCGTCGTCATTGATCTCGTATCCTGGGCCAGCCCCGCCGCGGATCCCATCGGCCGTGTGACCGAAGTCCTCGGTTGGCCCGGCGATGCCGGCGTTGACATTCTTTCCACCATCGCGCGCTACGGTCTCCGCACCTCGTTTCCAGAAGAAGTTCTCCGCGAAGCCCGCGCCGTCGCCGATGAGGTTTCTCCCGTGGAAATCGCCCGCCGTGTGGATTACCGCGACAAGCTTGTCATCACCATCGACCCCGCTGATGCCAAAGACCACGACGACGCCATTTATATCGCCAAAACCAAAGCCGGTGGCTGGCTCCTCGCCGTACATATTGCCGACGTCTCCCACTACATCAAGCCCGGCTCACCCATGGACAAGGAAGCCTCGGAGCGCGGAAATTCCACCTACCTCGTTGACCGCGTTCTGCCAATGCTGCCCACCGAACTCTCCAACGGCATTTGCTCCCTGAAGCCGAATGTCGACCGACTGACCAAATGTGCCATACTCGAAATTTCCCCGGACGGCCGGGTCCTCAACACCAAATTCATCGACTCGGTCATCCACTCCCGTGCCAAACTTTCCTATGAAATGGCCCAAGCCATTCTTGACGGAAAACCCGCCCCCGAAGGCTCCGATCCCACCCTCATTCCCTCCATCAAGGAAGCTTGGAAAATGGCCTCCCTGCTCCGCGCCAACCGCTTCGCCAACGGCGCCCTCGACCTCGAAATGACCGAGATCAAGATCAAGCTCGATGAAAACGGTCGCGCCTGCGATGCCCACGCGGTTGTCCATACCGAGTCCCACCAGCTGGTCGAGGAATGCATGCTCATCGCCAACCAGGCGGTGGCCAAAATCCTCCGCGAGCGCTCCAAACCTTCCATTTTCCGTATCCATGAAGACCCCGATCCCTCACGGTTGTTGGACTACACGGAGACCGCCAAACAATATGGCTATCACCCCGGCGACCTCACCAACCGTTCCCACATCCAGAAATTGCTCGACGAATCGAAAGGCACCCCTGAAGAGCACACCATCAAGCTCGGCTTGCTGAAATCCCTGAAACGCGCCGCCTATGCCGCGGAGCCACTCGGCCACTACGGACTCGCCAAAACCGATTACTGCCATTTCACCTCCCCCATCCGTCGCTACGCCGATCTCGTCGTTCACCGCTCGCTCCAGCCGTTTTTGGAAAACCCACCGGCAAACCCCGATCGCACCCCTTCTCAAGCCGACTTGCGTGACTTCTCCAGGCACATTTCCGATACCGAGCGCACCTCTGCGGAAGCCGAATCCGAGACCAGGCAAATCAAGCTCCTTGAATACCTCGAACTCATCGCCTCCACCAACCAATCGAAAAACGAAGGCGAGGAAACCACCTTTGACGGCGTCATCACCGATGTCCGCCCGATGGGCCTGATGGTCGAAATCCCCGACATGAATGTTCGCGGCGTGGTCAAACGCGAAGACCTCCCCCGCTCTACCAACTGGCGCTTCGAGGCACACAATATGGCCTGGACCTCGTTCGATGGCCGTCGCCTCGCCCTCGGTATGAAACTTCCCCTCCGCATCATCGCCATCGACAAAATCAAACGCTTTGTCGATTTCGCCGTCGCCGGCCCCCCTACCACGGAAGGGGTGAAACCGGGCCTGAAATCCTCCGCCCGCCCGCCCGCCAAACACGGCCACAAAAAGCCAACCCCGAAACCAGCGGCGCATTCCGGCCCCCAGCACAAGCGCCCGGGCAAGCCTCCGAAACGCAACACCCGCAAGCGTCGCTAATTAGGATTCATCACCCTTGAATCAATGCTCCCGGCAGAACTGCTCGAAGCGGGTGATCCCTTCATTGAGGACATCCAGCGTCGTGCAGTAGCTGAGCCGGACGCCCTCGTCATAACCGAATGCCACTCCGGGCACGGCTGCAACTTTGTAACGGGAGAGCAGTTTATCGCAAAGATTCATCGACTTGATGCCCATCTGGCCGGTGTAGACAAAGAAATAAAACGCTCCAAGTGGCTCGACGACACGGATGTTGGAAATGGCCTTGAGACGGGAGAAAACGAACTGGCGTTTCACGTCATATTCACCACGTAAATCGTCAATAAAAGACTGGTCCCCCTGAAGCGCGGCAATCGCACCATATTGCGCGAAACTTGTGGCATTGGAAACGGTGTGGTTCTGCACCTTGTCAATCGCATCCGCAACCGCCTTCGGTGCGGCGGTGTAACCGAGGCGCCAGCCGGTCATCGAATAGGCTTTTGAGAAGCCATTGACGGTGATGGTGAGATTGTAAAGTTCATCGCTTAGGGATGCGATGGAAACGTGCTTGGCCTCGCCATAGACAAGTTTTTCGTAAATCTCATCCGAAAGAATCATGATATCCTCGCCGATGGCGATTTCACCGATCGCAAGCAGCTCCTCTTTCGAGTAAACCGCGCCGGTAGGATTGCCTGGCGAATTGATGATGACCATTTTCGTGGCCGGTGTCATCGCTTCCTCGAACTGCTCGGGAGTCATTTTCCAGCCGGTCGATTCCTTGGTCTCGATCAAAACCGGAGTGCCTCCGGCAAGGCGCACCATTTCCGGATACGAAACCCAATAAGGCGTTGGGATGATTACCTCGTCACCCTCCTCAACCAAGGCAAGTATCGCGTTGAAGCAGGCCATTTTCGCCCCGGAAGTCACGCAAATCTGGTTCGGGGCATAATCGAGACCGTTATCGGTCTTGAGTTTTTCCGAAAGTGCTTCACGGAGCTCGGGAATGCCGCCGGACGGGGTGTATTTCGTGCGACCGTCCATCAGGGCTTTGACCGCCGCCTCTTTGATGAACTTCGGGGTGTCCACTTCCGGCTCGCCTCCTGCAAGAGCGTAAACTTCTTCGCCATTTGCCAGCATCACCTTCACTTGGGCGGTGACGGCGAGTGTGAGTGATGGGGAAACTTTTTCGATTCGTGAGGAAATGCTGTACATAAATGGCGCTGTGATTGGTTAGGGTCGTTAGCTCCTCGTTGCGGACAGCGCAACAGGTTGATGATGCACCTCCGAACGGGCGGGGCTTGTTTTGAGCTTTGCCCCCCGGAGTGGCAAGAGAAATGGTTTCCAAATGCGGAGCATGGGATTTCCCATCCAAAACCTGCCGCTTGTCAGCAGCTGCGCGTCCATTCGGCCCATTTCCCTGCTGGCGAAATGCCCTGCTAAAACCTGCAATTTGCAGGCGGCAATGATCTGACGCACAAAGATATACTCGATCTAAATGGGTTAGAATCCGGAATTCGCATGGCACATAAAGAGCTACCTGAAAACTATCCCGGTTCGTCCAGAATAAGCCCATGCAACTCAAAACCGACGACCCCGTAACCTCATCCGAGACCCCGGCGGAAACTTTCAAACGCTCGAGCAGCAGGAAAGCGGGCAAGAGGCGTTTGAAGATTTTATTGGTCACTCCGGAAATCAGCGAGAGCGTTTTCCTGGCAACCAATGGCAAGCAAGCACCTTGCGTGAAAGCCGGTGGACTCGCTGATGTCAGCGCCCTGCTGTTGGATTCCCTCACCGATGCCGGTGCGGACGTGCATGTGGCGCTTCCCCATTTCCGCTCTCTTTTCGAGCCCGGCCCGAACGGACACTCTCGGCGCCTGCACCTGTGCAAGGACCGCGAATTTTACTATCGGAAATCCGTGTACGACGGTTGTTCAAATTCCAATCTCCGTGCAGCATTCGCCTTTCAGCGCGATGTGATTCACTACGTCATGCCGCGCATTCGCCCGGATCTCGTCCACTGCCATGATTGGATGACAGGCTTGGTGCCTGCCGCCGCGCGCAGCATGGGTATTCCTTCCATTTTCACAATGCACAACCTGCATGACGAACAAACCACGCTCTCGCATATCGAAGACCGGGGTATTGATTCCGCACGCTTCTGGAACCATCTATACTATGGCCGCTACCCGCATTCCTATGAAGAAACACGCAGCCACAATCCGGTCAGCATGCTAGGCTCCGGTATCCTGGCCGCCGACCGGATGAATACCGTGAGTCCCAGCTTTTTGAACGAACTCAATATCAGCGGACATGGGGTTTCATGGCAGGTTGCGGATGCCGTGCGTGGGAAAATCTCCGCCGGTCATGCCTCTGGCATCCTCAATTCCCTGCCGGAAAGCCGTTCTCCAAGACAGGATCGATACATTTACCGCCAATATGACGCGGCGACCCATATTGAAGGCAAACGCGAGAACAAGATCGAATTACAGCGCATTCTCGGCTTCGATGAAAACCCGAACGCGCCGATGTTCTTCTGGCCTTCCCGTCTCGATCCCGTCCAAAAAGGCTGCCAACTGCTGGCGGAAATTCTTCAACAGGTTATTTCGGATTATTGGGAATCTGGAATTCAAGTCGTCTTTATCGCCGACGGACCTTCGGCAAGACACTTCGATGACATCGCCGAAAGCCAAGGCCTGCATCGAAGAATCGCAGTCAGGAAATTCCATGAGCCGTTTTCCCGACTTGGATATGCAGCTTCGGATTTTATTTTCATGCCTTCATCATTTGAACCGTGCGGCTTGGCTCAAATGATCGGTCTGCGTTATGGAAGCCTCCCCATCGCCCATTTGACCGGAGGTCTTCGCGATACCGTAAAGCACCTCGATAGCCATGCCGGAACAGGTAATGGCTTCCTATTCGAAGTTCACAATTCAGAAGGTCTGCGATGGGCAATTGATCGTGCGATGGAATTCCATCTTGGTCCGGAGGAAGAGAAACAAAGGAACCGTCAGAGAATAATGTCAGATGCGGTCAATGCCTTTTCACCGGAAAAAATGATCAGCGAATATCTAGGGATGTATCGCAGCCTTATTCCTATAAATGCATGAAGCTGCCCTGATTCAGGGCAGCTGAACAATTTTACCGCTCATTTTGTCGCCTGGGACGCACGAGGCGCGGATTTCAATAAACTTGCGGCGATCATACCGAGTTTCTTGTCAGCCGCACCTTCTTCCGCAAGTGTTGCCGCTACCAGGCTTGCGACCTCAGGAAGCTTGAGGGTCGTGGCCAGAGCATGCGCCGACCCATATCCGGCAATCTCGTAATGTTCGACCTTTTGGGCAGCCGTTATGAGAGCAAGATCGATGATATTCTCATCTCCCTCCTCCTCCATCGTTTCCGCGCCTTCTTCGACCAGACCTTTCATCGCCTTGCAGGTGAGTCCACGTGGAGTGGTATCAAGTAACTCGGCGACTTTCTCGAGACGTTCGACATGGGTCTTGGTTTCCACAAGATGGGCTTTGAACGCCTCTTTAAGATCCACATTGGAAGCGGCTTTTGCCATCTTTGGCAGTGCTTTCACAAGTTGGGATTCCGCGCTGTAGAGATCCTTGATTTCGTGAACTAACAGTTTTTCCAGATTGGTAAGCTTGGACATTTTTTTGATTGGTGGTTAAGAGTATCATTAACATTGCAAGACAAGTGCCAATCACCTCAGCCACCGATTCCCTTTAATCTCCGAAGAAAAGTCTCCGTTGATCGCACTGGATCAACCATGTCCGCTTGCAATCTGCAAATTCCGGGGCGCAAAAGGCATACCTTTGACGCAATAAGGAGTCACTTTTGATACGGAAACGGAGGAAAGGTTTGCGGCATGGTCTTTGCGATAAAAGTCAGAACTTATGCTGATTACTTCCAAAACCCCCGAAGGAACCTCGATCAAACTGATCTTCACTTCCGATGAAATGCTGGGTTACTCCCGTGTTCGTCGCGGACAGGGATTTTCCTTCAAACTTCCGGACGGCTCGTTTCTCAAATCCAGGGAAGAGCGTAAACGCATCCTCTCGCTGGCGGTTCCTCCCGCCTATGAAAAAGTCTGGATCTGCATGAAGCCGAGCGGCCATCTCCAGGCCACCGGCATCGACGACAGGGGCCGCAAGCAATATCGCTACCACCCTGCGTGGCACGAATACGCCGCGGATCGTAAATTCGGCGTGCTTTCCAGCTTCGCTGCCATGCTGCCTGACATCCGCAAGGCATATCGGAAATCACTAGCCGAAGCCGAACTCAGCCGTGACCGCGTGATCGCTGGAATCGTTTTCCTGCTGGATCATACCGGCTATCGCATCGGGAACTCCCAATACGAGAAGGAAAACAAAAGCTACGGCCTCTCAACCCTGCTCACCCGTCACATCTTCGAGCATGACGAGCGCCTGAAATTGCGATTCCGTGGAAAATCCGGCAAGCATCATGAGGCCGAGATTGAAAATCCCGCGCTTCTGAAACTTATTTCCGAATTGCAGGATCTGCCCGGCCAACACCTGTTCCGCTATGCTGATGATGCCGGCGAATACCATGATGTCGGGACCGACGAAGTGAACCAATGGATCAAAGATGCCAGTGGCGGTGATTTCACCGCGAAGCAATTTCGGACTTGGAAAGCAACAATTCTTTGCGCGCAAATGCTGAAGTCGGAGCCACCCGCGGAGACGAAAACCTTCCGCACCCAAGCCCTCAACGAAGCGATCAAAGCCACCGCCGCACAACTCAATCACACCCCTGCCACCTGCCGGAAATACTACATTCACCCAACCCTGCTTCGAGCTTATGAAGACGGCAGCTTATACAAAATCATGAATGCTT
>JACMMB010000153.1 GCA_014379305.1 Akkermansiaceae bacterium | reverse complement strand
GATTGTGGATTTCGACGAAAAGGTTTTCCTGGCCAAAGATGTCCCTGAGTTGGGTGAGGGTTTCGAGGGCTTTATCGGTTTCATTTTTGAGCAGCCATTCGTTGACCGGCCCGGATATGCAGCCGGAAAGGCAAATGATGCCTTTGGCGTGGGCGCGGAGAATTTCCCGGTCCACGCGTGGCTTGCCGTTGTAAGACCCTTCGAGGTGACCGATGGAGGTGAGCTTGGAGAGGTTTTTCCAGCCTTCGTTGGTTTCGGCAAGGAGGGTGAGATGGGTGGCGGATTTGCGATTCGGAATTTTGCGTTTGTCGGCGATGGACTCGGGGGCGAGGTAGATTTCGCAGCCGAGGATGGGCTTGACTCCGGCTTTGTGGCAGGATTGGTAGAATTCGATGGCTCCGAAAAGGTTGCCGTGATCGGTCATGGCGACGGCGGGCATGCCGAGCTCGGCGGCGCGGGCAGCCAGCTCCTTGGTGCGGATCATGCCATCGAGCAGGGAGAATTCCGTGTGGAGGTGGAGGTGGACGAAAGACTCGGACATGCGCTGGATGCGATTGCAGGTTGTAGGGTCGTGATTGTCGATGGCAGAAGCCGGGATTCGATATTATGCGGTTGATTTTAAAGTCCTGCGAGGATTGCATTGCGTCCCGCCTGTTGGCGAAATGATTTTTATGTCTGAAACAACCACACTTGCCACCACGTCCGCGAACCCGCTGGGAGAAATTTCACAAGCGCGTCCCGCGATGGATGTATTTCTGGATAAGCATCAGATGAAACTCATCGTCGGCGCGATTCTTCTCGCGGTGTTTGCGGTCATTTTCGTGATTTACAAAGGGATCAGGCAGAGTGGCGAAGAAACGGCAGGCGAGTTGCTCAACAAGGCGGAATCTCTTTCGGAGCTCCAAGGTCTGGTGAAGAACCATGAAGGAACCGCCGCCGCCCTTAGTGCGAAGGTTCTATTTGCCGAGAAACAGTGGGAAGATGGCCAGCAGGATGACGCGGTGGAAACCCTTCGGAGCTTTGTAAAAAGTGACCGGAAGCATCCGGCGCGACCCAGCGCCGAAGCGAGCCTTGCAGCCAAGCTCTGGTCACAGGGGAAAACCGATGAGGCGGTGGAAATTTTCCGCAATCTGACAGACGATGCCGATTCGCGCCATCTTGCGCCTTATGCATGGATATCGCTTGGAGACATCGAGGCGGGCAAGGGCGATTTGGATGCCGCCCGGAATGCCTATGAAACGGTTGAAAAGGAATTTCCGAACAGTTCCTTTGCCCAGGAAGCTATGCAACGAAGCGCGGTTCTGAAGGCAAAACTGCCGGTGGAGATTGCCGCTCCCGTGATTGTTCCGGAAGCGAAGATCATTGACGACAAGGAATCGGGCGACGCAGATCCCAAAAATGCGGTGATCGAGGACATGATCGAGAGAATAAAATCAGGTGCCGGCGCGGCAGACGGGAATCCGTTGTTGCTAGAGCAAAGTGAGGAATTACCTGCCGAATAAGAGGTGAAATGGAATTGACTTTTCACATTCAAAATCTTTTATTCCGGTCGTGTTTAAAAAAGTCATCGGCCAAGAAGCAAGCGAAGCGCATAAGCCATCGCTGACCACACCTGAAGAGCGTTCGCCCCAATCCGCGGGCCAAGGTTTTCAGGAAACCCGGAATGCCATCCCGGTTGCAAGCTCAAGCCAGAGCGCACCATCTTCGAGAACTCCTGTTCCAAATACCCGCAATGTCTTGTCCTCTGATGTGGAAATCAAAGGAACGGTAAAGTTCAATCATGACCTGATTGTGGACGGCAAAATAGAAGGCGATATCCAATCCGCCGGAAACCTGACCGTGGGGGAAAATGCCAGGATCAAGGCCGAGATTAAAACCGGATGCGTGGTGATCTACGGCAAGGTTCATGGCAACATGACAGCCACGGATCGTGTCGAACTCAAATCCAGCGCGGAAGTGATTGGCGATATCAAAGCCAAGACGCTGACAATCGAAGCCGGTGCTATTTTCATTGGGAAATCCACGGTTGGCACTCCTTCACAGGGATCGCCCGCACAACCCGGAAGCAAGCCGAGCGAGAGTCCTGCAATTTCCTCCGCCGAGCCCGCATTGGCTGGCAAGTAAGTCTGCTTACGACTACCACAGTTGATGGGTGCTGAACCAAATATCAGACGCATCGAACTCGTTTGTCCGCAATGCGACCATCATCAGATGGAGCCATCGATGGTCATCTCCACCCAGTGCAGGGCGTGCGGACAACACATGGATATTCTTGACGGGAAGCCGGTCATCAAAGCGAAATTCGCGACCCGGCTTGCGAGCGGGAGCAAACCTCCTATCGAGCATCCGGCAGTGGGGCCTGTAGTCATTAACAAACCGGGCCAAACAGGGAGGGCCGTTGGTTTTCTGAGAAAATTTTTCAAGCATGAGCCTGAGAAGCGGAGCGTGGATTGTTATCACTGCCACCGCCCCATGGATGTCATCCGGGAGGCCCAATCCAGCCAGTGTCCGAAATGCGGGGGCTACATCAGTCTCAAGGATTATGAGATCGATCGTGCCTGGCGGCGGCGGATACAAACCCGGGGAGACGTGGTTATTTTAAAAAGCGGCTCCATTATCGGAGTGAATGTGCAATGCCATCACCTCACCGTGCTGGGTCAGCTTGCGGCCTCGGTGGATTGCTCGGGCGATCTGACGATTCGAAGCCATGGGAAGATTGTCGGTAACGTAAAATGCCGGGAACTGAGAATCGAGCGAGGTGCGATTGTGGAGTTTCAGGGAGATATCGACGCACAACGGTCTTACATCGATGGACAGGTGAAAGCCAAGTTGACCTGCGTCGGGACTATCACCCTGGAGAAAAACGCCCATCTGCAGGGCTTGGCCCGGGCTGGGGCACTGGTGGTGAAACCCGGAGGGAAACACACAGGGATTATGGAAGTAGTCCAACCGGCGGGTTCTCAAGCGGCAGCTTGGGAGAAATGAGAAGTACGAGGACTGGGACTCGAACCCAGGACCAATTGGTTAAAAGCCAACTGCTCTACCAACTGAGCTATCCTCGCATTGGAAACGCGCTTTGCAGCGGGGCCGGAAACTAATTGGTGGGCGGCGATATTGGCAAGCTCATTTTGGAGAAAATCGAAGTGCATGCTCCCGGTGAGATGCGGGCTAAGTCATGGCTGACTGTAGGTTACTTTCTCCAGGTAAAGACCATCGGCAGGCGCGCAGAGGGGGGATTTGCCGAAAGGCAATTCGGAACCTTGATCGAGATAGTTTTTCAGATCGTCCAAGCGAAGCTTACCTTGGGAAGCCAGGACTGCCGAGCCAGTGAGGAGACGGACCATTTTGTAGAGAAATCCATTGCCGTTGAAGCGGAGACGATATCCATCAGGAAGGGTTTCCAGAGTGGCGTTGTGGATGGTGCGGGTGTAATCGGTGTCCGGCAGCTCGTTGCCGCGGTACGCGGCGAAGGCGCGGAAATCATGCGTGCCGATATAAAGGTCAAGCGCCGTCTGCAGGGCGTCGGCATCCAGAAGGCGGGGCTGGTGCCATGCCAGGCCAGCTTTGAAAGGCGGGAGGACGGGTTCGGTGCAAAGGTCGTAAAAGTAGGTTTTTCCCAAAGCGGAGAAGCGGCTGTGAAAATCGACGGAGACCTCCTGGCAAGACATGACTCTGATTGCAGGAGGGAGTTTGGTATTGAGCGCCGGGACCCAATTGAAGGGGTTCATGTTGGTTCCTTCAGGAGCGTCAAAATGAGCGGTTTGGCCGAGGGCGTGGACGCCGGTATCGGTGCGTCCTGACCCGTGCAAGCGGAGTGGTTGTTTGGCGACGGCCTCCAAGGCTTCGTTGAGCAAATCCTG
>JACMMB010000152.1 GCA_014379305.1 Akkermansiaceae bacterium | reverse complement strand
TTACCCGAGCTCGCCGGACCCCGCGCCCTTAACGATGGTCCGGTCTCTTACCGCCTCGGTATCCAAGGTTCGCCCGCTTGCGCTGAGGAAATCATTATCGACCGAGACATCCGCCTCGCCCACGCCACCGGCGCGCACATCCACATCCAGCACGTCTCTTCCAAGATGGGCATGGAAACCATCCGCTGGTGGAAGTCCAGAGGCGACGTGAAAGTCACCGCCGAAGTTTCACCTCATCATCTCCTTTTCACCGACGAGCACATCGGGGATTTTGATACTCATTACAAAATGAATCCCCCTCTCCGCACCGAGGCTGACAACCGCGCGCTTTTGGAAGGCCTGCTTGATGGCACTTTCGATATCATAGCCACCGACCACGCTCCCCACACGCCCTTCGAGAAATCCCAGGATTTCGTCTCGGCCCCCAATGGCATCACCGGTCTCGATACCGCCGTCGTCTCCCTCTACCATCATTTTATCGCTACCGATCTATTCGGCTGGGACATCCTTATTAACAAATACTCCGCCGGCCCTCGCCGCCTCATGTCCCTCCCCGTCGCCTCCATCGAGGAGGGCCAGAGCGCGAATCTCACTCTGTTCAATACCTCCGCGACCAGCACCTTCACCAAGGATTTCATGAAATCAAAATCCCGGAACACCCCTTTCCTCAACAAGACCCTCAACGGACGCATCGACCTCGTGATACTCGGCAGCGAAATCCTGCTCGAGCGTGATTAAGCTGGGATGGATCCCATCGATCAGGCCAAAATCCCCTTCACCACCTTCGTCCCCGGCTTGGTAATATTCGTCAACCGCTGGGGCGCACCCTGATACGGGAAGGACAGCTTTTCATGCTCAAAGCCCATGAGATGCAGCATCGTTGCGTGCAGATCATGCAATGAAACCTTGTCCTTCATGGCCTGATATCCGATCGGGTCCGTCTCTCCATAACTGGTCCCGCCTTTCACTCCCCCCCCCGCCATCCAGATCGTAAAGCCACCCGGATTGTGATCCCTGCCTACAAACGGGTTATCGCCTCCAGACCTGTTTTCCAACATCGGCGTGCGCCCGAATTCACCACCCCAGATTACCAAGGTTTCTTCAAGCAGTCCGCGCTGTTTCAAGTCCTTCAATAGCGCCGTGATTGGCTGATCGATGCGCTGGCACATTTTCGTAAAACCATCTTTTAAAGAACCTTCCGGGCTGGTTCCATGCGAGTCCCAGCCCCAATCGAAAAGCTGGATGTAGCGGACACCGCGCTCGGCAAGGCGCCGCGCCAGCAGGCAGTTGTTGGCAAACGATTCCTTGCCCGGTTCCGTGCCATACATCGCGTGAGTCGGCGCGGTTTCGCTTTTCAGATCAAAGGCATCCGTTGCATGAATTTGCATCCGGTATGCCATTTCGTATTGAGCGATCCTCGTCAGTGTTTCAGGATCTCCGGTTTCCTCCGCAGCTTTTCGATTAAGTCTATCCAACGCATCAAGCGAGCGCCGCCGCATGTTCCGATCAACTCCCGGTGGATTCTCCAAATACAAAACCGGCTCACCTTCCGAGCGGCACTGCACGCCTTGATAAACCGATGGCAGATAGCCGGAACCCCAGACGGATTTTCCGGCATCGGGATTGTTGCCACCGGAGGTAAGCACGATAAACCCCGGTAGATTCTGATTTTCCGAACCCAGCCCGTAGGTCGCCCACGATCCAATGGAGGGCGAGCCAAGATTCTGACTACCCGTATGCACCAGGAGCTGGGCCGGACCATGGTTGAACTGGTCCGTGAACATTGATTTCACAAAGCAGATGTCATCGACCATCGTGGCCAGATGCGGCAACCGATCGGAGACCCATGCCCCGCTTTTGCCATGCTGCTTGAAGGGAAATTGCGGCCCTAACATTTTCGGCACACCTTGGATAAACGCAAACAACTTGCCTTCGAGGAACTCCTTGGGACATTCCTTGCCGTTGAGCTTTTCCAGTTCCGGCTTGTAGTCGAAAAGTTCATGCTGGGATGGAGCCCCGGCCATGTGCAGATAAATCACCCGCTTCGCCCTGCCGGGAAATTGCGGCATCTGCAGCAGCGATGGAGCACTGGATTCAGCCGCCGCCCCGAAAGCCTTCTCCCCCATTCCCGACATCCACATCGCACCCAAGCCCGTGGTACATCTGGAAAGAAAGTGGCGCCTCGTCACCCGCTGCAATTCCATCAATTTCAACTCTCTTGCCAATGCATCCATAAAAAACGTTTCTTGATCGATTTAAACTAAACCGTTTGCGGTTAACAAACTACCCTCATTTTACCAGCGCTGCATCCATGTTCAGAATCGTATTTGCTGTAAGCACCAGCGGCGCATCCTCTCCAAGTTTTGCCGCCTCATCAGGCTTGCTCGCATAGTCGGTTTTCAAATCATCATGGAGCCGCATGAGCTCACCGAGCGTTTCCTCATCCGCCCTCACTTGAGTTGCCAGAAGCACCCCGAACGCAAGCTGCTCGCGTAGATCGGCGCTTTTCGCTTTCATCCTCCCGGCCATCGCCTTGGCCGCCTCGATATGTGCCGGATCGTTCATCGCCACCAGCGCCTGGAGAGGAGTATTGCTGATAATCCGCCGCGCACTGCAAACATCCCGGCTTGTCGCATCAAAAGTGAGAAAGCCGGGAAAACCGCTGGTCCGTTTTACATAAGTGTAGAGCCCTCGCCGGAATCTGTCCTCGCCTGTCGATTCGATCCATTTTTCAGCGCTATACACACCGCTCCAAACACCCGCAGGCTGCGGCGGGAAAACCGGGACACCGGACATTTTCGGCGACAGCAAGCCCGATACCGAAAGCGCTTGATCCCGAATCATCTCCGCACCTAACCGGTTCCTCGGCCCCCTGGCCAATAGACGGTTGCGCGGATCAGTCTCTTTTAACTTGGCATTGGCTTTCGACGATTGCCGGTACGTCGAGGAAAGCACCATCTCCCGCAGCGCTTTTTTCATCGACCAACCCTGTTCGTTTTGAAATCGGAGTGCTAGAAAATCAAGCAATGCCAAATCGCTTGGCGGAGTTCCCGATGTCCCGAAGTCCTCCCTCGTCTCCACAATCCCGATACCGAAAATCTCTCCCCACAAACGATTCACCATCACTCGCGCTGTTAAGGGATTTTTACCACTGACCATCCAGCGCGCCATGTCCAGCCGACTCGGTGATTTCGCATTCACAAATTCTCCACGAAGTATTTTCGGCACATCGGCATTCACCACTTCTCCTTTCATCAGCCGGTTTCCACGTGAAAAAACCCGTGTCTGGCGACTGCCATTTGCAGGTCGATCCATCATGATTGGAACGTCAATTCCCTGAATCGCTGCCATCCGATCACGATTGGAAAAAATCTTCGCCCACTTTTCCGCACGGGTCGTATTGGCTCTAAGGCCTTGCCAGATATCATTTTTAGATACCTCAAGCCGGAATTTTCTCAGAAACATTCCGTTGCTATCGTTCAAAATCCCGTCATGCGCTAATGACACCTCGATTCTTTCCCCCGCAGCCAGCTCGACCCGTTCCGCCGCCACCATCACAAACCACCGCGGCCCGCTCAATCTCGGGAACTCTCCAATACCGCCCCGTGCTCCGACTGCGGGCGCGCGGACCGCATTGTTAAGTTCGAGGAAACGCTTGAACTCATCTCCCGTGAACGCACTCATCGCATCGAATGGCCCTGCCAGATGATCCGAGATGACTTCTTTCATCTTTACCTCGCTCCGAGTCCCGTCAGGCAGGATTCTCTCAACTTTGAATTGCGTCACCAGCACCCCGTGTTCAGGCCATGATTTAGGATCCGCATTGTTTGGAAAAATCATCAGCCGAAAAGCATCCAATCCAGCCGTTTTCCCGGAAATCCGGTGGGTAGTCCCTAAAAGCAGGTTTCCCTCACTCACGATTAGCCCGTCCTCAGCCACTCGCAGGGTCCCGTGATCCGGCCTGAACTCCATTTCCTCAAGCGCTTTCCATGGGACTTTAATCAATTTTTTCGCCTCCGAATTGAGCTCGTCTCTCAGCAGCTTCGTTTCCCGATTCAACCGCAGCCACTCGCCCTTATCCTCGCCATCAGGAATCCTGAGCTTTGGGTAGTCGTCGCTCATGTCGCTATCCTCGGTCCCGTTGAAAAAGGCCATGAACTTGTAAAATTCTCCATGTTCGATCGGATCGTACGGATGCGAATGACACTGCACGCATCCGAATGTCGTCGCCTGCCATGTCGTCCACACGGTCGAAATCCGATCAATAACCGCCGCCACCCGGAATTCCTCGTCGTCCGTCCCGCCCTCGGTATTGGTTTGCGTATTGCGGTGGAATGCGGTTGCCAGGACATCATCCGCCGTTCCGTTCGGAAGCAGATCCCCGGCCAGTTGCCTCACGGTAAACTCATTGTAGGGCATATCCGCGTTGAGCGCCCGTACGACCCAATCGCGCCACGGCCAGATCTCCCGATGGGGGTCTTTTTCAAAGCCATAAGTATCCGCATATCTCGCCAAATCCAGCCACACGGTCGCCCACCGCTCGCCGTATGCGGGCGATGCCAAAAGCCCATCCACCACCTTTTCGCGCGCCGCCTCGCCACTTGCAGCCCATTCCGCTTCGAGCTTTTCCAGATCTTCCACACGCGGCGGCAATCCCGTTAAATCAAAGCTCACGCGTCGCAGCCACTCTCCGGGTCCCGCCTCGTTGGAGGGCTTGAGACCCGCATTTTCAATCCCCTTCAAGACGTAGCGATCCAGCTCCTGCGCAACCCATGCCTCATTCTTCAGCCCTGTCACCGGCACTTTCTCCGGTGCCACAAAAGCCCAATGTTCCTCCCATTTCGCCCCTTCCTTAATCCACCTCTCCAAAAGCGCGACATCCGCCTTATCCAGTGCATCCCCGTGCTCCGGCTGCGGCATCACATATTCGGGATCCTTGCTCCTCACACGCTTCAATAGCTCGCTCTGCTCCGGTTTCCCCGGCACCACGGCAATATGCCCCGACTCTCCTTCCACCAACAACCGCTCCCGATACACAAACGAAATTCCACCCGCCTCCTTCACTCCTCCGTGGCAACTGGTGCAATGCTTCAAAAAAATCGGCCTGATATCCCGATTGAACCGCACCTCCTCCGCCGACACACCGCCGCCCACTATTCCCCAAACCAGCAGCCAGCGCATCGTTCTCTTCATCAGAAATTCCGTCCAAATACAGTCCCAGCCCACGCCAATCTGTCAACTCCAACCCTGACCCGCTCCGTAACTTGCAAATCAGCCTATCCAATTTCATGGTTGGCGATGCGAATCTTCCTCGTTCTTGCTGCCCTTGCCTCGTCCTCGTTCGGCGAGACCTGCCGCGTATTGATCAATGGCACGGGCTGCCGCACCCGACAGCAGGCGATTGAGCGGATCTTTGAAAAACTTCCCGCTATTTCAAAAGTCACCATTCTCCCGCGCCGCGCCGCACCTGCCGATAACCAACGCGTGTTCATCCTGGAATCCGTCGGCCCGGCGGCTTCCAAGGAATACCTCATCACCGCTTTGGGCCGCCGGGCGAAATACTACGAAATCCTCAACGTCACCCCCGCTTCATCGTCATCATGAACTCGTTGCCCTCGGTATCCACGCACATCGCCAGATGCAGCGGATCATCCTCGCTATCGTTCGGCTCACTCGTCAGAAATCCGCCGCACTCCTTGAGCTTTTCGATGCCCTCACGCAGATCATCCACCTGAAACGAGAGCCCGGTCCACGTTCGCTTCCCCTCACCGCCGCCATGCACCCCGATGGTTGCCCCCGCGATCACAATCTCGCTCCACACCTCCATTTCAAAGCTGACCTTCCCGCCGAACATTTCCCGATAAAACCTCAGGCACCGCTGCCAATCGGCCGCCCACAACACATATTTCACTTTCACTACCTGCATACCGGCAGCGTTCACCATTTGCCCGCTCAAAAGCAAACCTCCATCACTCTATTGTTTTCCTCACCGCCTCCTGAAGTTCACAGTCCCCGCATGCCCGTCCCCGGCCAGCGCTACATTTCCACCTCGGAGCCGACCCTCGGTCTCGGCCATATCCTCTCATCCGCCAATGACCTGGTGGAAATCCGCTTCCCAGCCGCCGAAGTCACCCGCACCTATGCCACCGAAACCGCGCCCCTGGTCCGCGTCCGGTTCAGCCCCGGCGATTCTATTGCCGATCACTCCGGCACCTCAATCATTGTCGAGAGCCTCACCCGCCACAATGGCCTGATCACTTACCACGGAAACGGCCTCGCAATCCACGAATCCGACCTCATCGACTCCCTCGCTTTCATCCGACCCGAGAAACGCCTCCTCGCCGGTCTCACCGACCCACCCCGCGATTTCGACCAACGCCTGGAAGCTCTCCGCTGGAATACCCTCATCCGCCGCTCCCCCGCCCGCGGCTACACCGGCGCACGCATCGACCTGATTCCACATCAGCTGGCCATCGTCGCGGAAGCCTCGAACCGCCTCCACCCCCGCATCCTGCTCGCCGATGAGGTCGGCTTGGGGAAAACCATCGAAGCCTGCCTCATCCTCCACCGCCTTCACCTCACCGGCCGCGCTAACCGCATCCTCATCCTCGTCCCGGAGCCGCTCGTCCACCAATGGTTCGTCGAGCTCCTCCGCCGCTTCAATCTCCTCTTCGCGATCTTCGATGAGGAGCGCTGCCAGTCCATCATCACCCACGATCCCGCCGCCAACCCCTTCTCCGACTCGCAACTCATCCTCTGTGCCACGGATTTTCTCGCGGAAAACGAAACCCGTTCCCGCCAGGCCTGCGAATCGGCCTTCGAACTCCTCATCGTCGATGAAGCGCATCACCTCGAGTGGTCGCCGGCAGCATCCTCCCCCGCCTATCAAACCGTTGAAAGCCTCGCCCGTGAAATCCCTTCCCTGCTCCTGCTCACCGCCACCCCGCAGCAGCTCGGCCCCGCCGGCCATTTTGCCCGCCTTCGCCTCCTCGATCCCGACCGCTACTCCGATCTTGAGGCGTTCCATCGGGAAACCGAAACCTACACCCCCCTGGCCGCAGCCATCGAAGCCCTCCTCAACGGCTCCATCCCGGACAACATCACCGATTTCACTCTCAGCTCACCGCGCGCCACCGCCCATCTCGAAGCCCTCCGCGCAGGCGATCCAGCCGCCCGCACGCTGCTCATGGCGGAACTCATCGATTCCTTCGGCACCGGTCGCGTCCTCTTCCGCAACACCCGCGAACGCCTTACCGGTTTCCCGAAACGCTTGCCCCTGCTCCACCCGCTCGAAGCCGGCACCTCCCCCTACACTTGGCTTGCCAAGCTCCTCCGCGACCTCCCTGAAACGGAAAAAATCCTCCTCATTACCAACACCTCCGCCGCCGCCATCTCCATCCAGAAAAAACTCCTCAAGGAAATCCACATCGAGTCCGCCCTCTTCCACGAAGACCTCTCGCTCCTCCAGCGCGATCGGAACGCCGCTTGGTTCTCCGAGCCAAATGGCGCCCGCATCCTCATCTGTTCGGAAATCGGCAGCGAAGGCCGTAACTTCCAATTCGCCCGCCATCTGGTCCTCTTCGGTCTCCCCCGCGACCCCGAAGTCCTCGAACAGCGCATCGGCCGGCTCGACCGCATCGGCCAGACCCGCGATATAAACATCCACATCCCCTACGGCAAGGACAGCCGCTCGGAGCTCCACGCACGCTGGCTCCACCACGGCCTCGATGCTTTCAGTCAGCCGCTCAAAGGCGCAACCGCCCTCGCCACCATCCTCCTCCCGGAGCTCGACCAGCTCGCCGGCCTGTCACCCCAATCCGAAGAATTCAACACCTTCCTCAACCGCTCCCGGAACCTCAAGGCGGAAATCACCCACCGCCTCGCCACCGGCCACGACCGCCTGCTTGAGCTGGGCGCTCCCCCCGCCTCCCAATCCGCCGGCCTCCTCGCCGCCATCGGAACCGCCGATAACGATGGCCGCTTTGAAAAATTCACCCTCCGACTCCTCGACCAACTCGGCCTCGATATCGCCGACCTCTCGGAGCGCACCCACCTCTTCAAGCGCGGCCACCGCCAGACCGAAGCCTTCGCCGACATTCCGGAAGAAGGCCTTGCCGCCACCTTCGACCGCCCCACCGCCCTCTCACGCGAGGATCTGGCCTTCCTCACCATCGATCACCCCCTCTTCCGCGATGCCCTGGAGCAGCTCCTCGATGGCAGCTCCGGCAATGCCTCCTTCGCCCAATGGAACCACGGCACCGGAAAATCCATTCTCCTCGACTGCGCCTTCGTGCTCGAAGTCATCGCCCCGCCGCGCCTCCACCTCGACCGTTTCCTGCCCCCCACCCTGTTGCGGGTCATCGTCGATCACACCGGGACCGCCCGCACAAAAGCCCCCCCGGCCGCCATTCTCCAGCCCGGCGACCCACGCCGCATCGTCTCCCAGGAAACCTTCCGCCGCGACCTTTTCCCTAAAATGCTCGAGTCCGCCAACGCCATCGCCATCCGTGCCAGCGCCAAGCCCACCCACGCCGCCGTCGTCCTCGCCAGCGAAACCATCCAAACCCAAATCGACCGCCTCGCCGACCTCGCCATCAGAAACCCCAGCATCTCCCCTACCGAAATCCAAGCCCTTCAGGACACCCTCGCGGAAACCCGCACCGCCCTCACCCAAGCCCGCGTCCGCCTCGACGCCCTCCGCCTGATCTACTGCCCCTAATTCGCCACCGCCTTCGGCTGCACATCCGGCACCGATGGCCCCCTCGCCTGCATGAACGCCGTCTTCGCGCGCAGCATCAGCGTCCCCAGAAAATAATCCGCCAACGGCAGCACCACATTGAAATTCTTGTGCATATACCGGTGATGCAGCAGGTGATGCCCGTTCAGCTTGCGGAACCACCACGGCTTCTCCACCCGCCGCGCCTTCGGCAAATGCATGCACCAATGGATATACTCGTAAACCCCGTAATACCCCGCGAAAGCCAGCGCCCCCCCCGCCACAAAACCCCATTGCCCGATCAGCCATGAAAGCAGCGCGAACGGAATCGCCCCGATCATGATCAGCACCGGACCATTCCACCACGCCATCGGAATCGTCTCCTTATCTTTCTCATCGTGCAGGTGATAGGTTTTGTCCGCCTTGAAAACCTGATGATGCACCACCGCATGGGCTTGGAACGCATAACGGAACTTCCCCACCGGCCGATGCATCACATACTTATGCAGCGTCCATTCGAAAAACGAAGCGAACACCACCCCCACGCAAATCCCGACCACACACCATATTAAAAACGTTAGCATAACAATCATCATGAAAAAAAATTCCCCTATAACAAACGCGCAGAAGTTACAGACCCCCAGCACCGCCAACAAGCAAGGATTTAATCTTTTCTCCACCCCCGACCCCAATCACGAAATCTTCAAAATCTCCTCCGCAATCAAATCCTCAACCCCCGCCTCCGTCCGGATATAAATCTCCTGCAAGCCTTTCGATGACTGCGTCACCGCTTTGAGCCCCCCGGAAACCTTGCGCTGGATTTTCACCGATCCCGTATGCTGCGCACTCCCCAGCGATTTGCCCCCATACGAGCGCCCGATAATCACCCCGATCACCCCCTCCATCGCCTCGATCTTTTTCAAAATCTCGCGGCATTCTTTCGAAGTGCTCTGATGGCGTCCACGCGAAGGCATATCCCTATGAATCCCCCAAACCACCCATTCCGCCAGACCAAACGCAGCCGCCACCCTCCCCTCGCTCAGTTCACCGGCAACTTCTTCCAAGGAGCGGCCGATATCATCCGCCTCTTCACCTCTCGCAACCCCCACTTCGCCCTTCGCAATCCCTACTTCGGCTTTCGCAACGACCACTTAGGTCTCCGCAACGACCACTTCGGCCCTCGCAACGACCACTTAGGCCTCCGCAACGACCACTTCGGCCTTCGCAACGACCACTTAGGCCTCCGCAACCCCCACTTCGGCCTTCGCAATACCCATTTCGCCCTTCGCAACGACCACTTCGGCTTCAGCA
>JACMMB010000151.1 GCA_014379305.1 Akkermansiaceae bacterium | reverse complement strand
GAAATGTGGGCGAGAACCTCATGACCGCTGGCCAGTTTCACGCGGAACATCGTTCCGGCCAAAACCGAGGAAATTTCTCCCTCCACCTCCACCGCCTTGTCTTCATCGTCTTGTTCCGGGCGCTTCTTGACGCCAAAATTCCGGTTGCGGCTGCGACCGCCCGAGCGGCCGCGTGAGTTATTTCTTGGAGGCATAATAAGGTCGCTAACAAAAACCTGTTTGCTTGCTGGAACGGGGTAACAAAATGAAAATGCCTGTTCAATCCTAAAAAATGTCCATTTGCCAAGCGTTGCCGAAACCGCATGCTTGCCAAGTGACGTTGGGGAGTCCAGTTTGCTTAAGCTATTTAGCTGGATTCCCTCGAAAAAAACCCGATTCATCAATCACACCGACCCATGGCAGAGATTACCGAAAAAGAACTTCCGGCAAGCATGAAGCCGCTTTGGCTGAAATCGCTAAGCGCGGTGCAGACGAACAACCTCGATTATGCGGTCAGCCTGCTTCAAGCCGTTTTAAAAGACGCTCCGGGATTCTTGGAAGGGCGGAAAATCCTGCGCAAGTGCAGCATCCAGTTGCATTCCGGCGATACGAAAAAGAAGACCATTTTCGGCATGTCCGGAGGCGGCATGGGGGTCATGAAACTCGCGAGCCAGGCTAAAAAAGATCCTTCCGCCACGCTTCCTTTAATTGAAAAGGAGTTGGAAAAGGACCCTCTTAACGATCAGGTGAACGATCTCCTTTTCGATACCGCAATGAAGCTGGAATTGCCGGAAACAGCCGCCTTTGCCTTGGAAACCATTCGCAGGCACAATCCTGAAAATATCAAACTTCTGCACAAGCTCGCGGAACACTACCTTTCCAGAGAGCTGCCGACGCTTGCCGCGGAGGTCTACAATGACATCATCCGGCAGGCTCCGGTGGATTCCGCCGCGATCAAGGGTGCGAAGGACGCCTCCGCCCGGGCCTCAATGCAAAAGCATCGCTGGGATGAAAACACCAGCATGCGCGACCTGATGCGCGATGTGGAGGCGAATGAGGAATTGGAAAAGGCCTCCCGCTCCGGCCTGACCCGCGACCAGCTGGAAACACGCAGGGATAAAATTGTAGAGAAATACAATGCCGATCCGAACAACCTCGGAACCGCCAAAGAACTTGCGGGCATTTATGAGCAGCTCGAGGACTGGGCGAACTCCCATACTTTCTACAAATGGGCGCACTCGCTGAGCAATGGCGACGTGGCGCTGGCGACCAAATCCGCGCTGATGCATGACCGTGCGCTCGAGGCCGAGCTGAAAGCCCTGGAAGTCGCCCTCACCTTTGATCCCGACAATGCGGTGCTTAAGGAACAGCTCCTAGAGCGCCGGTCGCTGCGCCTTGCCGAGCAAGTTGAAGAGGCCAAAAAACGCGTTGATCAAAACCCGACCGATCCGCAACTTCGCTTTGAACTAGGCAACGCGCTTTATAAAATGGGCGACCACAGCGCGGCGATCCCCCATCTTCAGCAGGCCACCCGGAACCCCCACATCCGCACCAAGGTCTTGCTGCTCCTGGGCCGAACCTTCCGGGCCAAAGGGATGTATGACCTCGCCATCAAACAGCTTTCCGATGCGCTGGCCGATCTGCACTCAATGGACAATACGAAAAAAGAAGTCCTTTACGAAAAGGGTCACATCCATCACGAAATGGGCGATAAGGTCGCCGCTCTGGAAAGTTTCAAGCAAATCTACGAGGTCGATTACGGCTACCGCGACGTCGCCCAGCGGGTGGAATCCTCCTACGCGAACAGCTGATTTACGATGGCTGCAATTGGGGATAGACCGGTTGGAAACCGGGTGCTGCTGATGGGCACCTGCATGTGCGATGCTTTTTATGACGAGGCGGCGAAAGCGACCGTTGAAGTGCTCGAGCATCTGGGGGTTCAGGTCGAATTTCCCGAAAACCAGACCTGCTGCGGCCAGCCGGCATTCAACTCCGGCGACTGGGAAGCGTCCCGTAAAGTCGCGCGTTTCACGGCGGATGTTTTTGCGGGAACGCTCCCGGTGATCGTGCCATCCGGTTCCTGCGCGGCGATGAATTTCCACGGCAACCTGCTGCAGTTTGAAGAAGCTCCGGAAGAAAAAATCAACTCGCTGGCCCGCCGCACGTGGGAAGTAATGGACTACATTCATAACGGCCTCGGGATTAAAACCTGGCCCGGAAAATTTGCCAAGCCGACCCGGATCGCCTTCCACCGATCCTGTCACACGCGCGGGACGAACAGCGGCGAAGCCATCGTCGCCCTTCTGGGTTCCATCGAAAATGCGGAGGTCGTCCCCTTCGGCCAGGACGAGCAATGCTGTGGCTTCGGTGGCACCTTTTCGGTGACGTTTCCACACATCTCCGGGCGGATGGGTTCTCTGAAAATGGATCATATCCTGGAGGTGAATCCGGACATCCTCACCAGCGGCGACATGTCCTGCCTGATGCATCTCAACGGCCTCGCCCGCGCCCAGGGGCGCTCCATCCCGCATTGCCATGCGATTGAGATTTTGCGGGATACGCTTTAGCGATCGGAATTTGAAATTTGGGGTATGAACTTTGTAGACCGGCGTTTCTAATTAAGCCATGCACGACGCGAGAATTGACGCCTTGGCCAGGCAATTGGTCCTTTATTCCACCGCTTTAAAGAAGGGCGAGAAAGTCCTGCTCGATCTCTACGACGTGCCCGATTCCATTGGCATTGCGCTGATTCGCGAAGTCCGGCGGAAAGGGGCGATGCCGTTCGTCCGGATCCATCAATCCCGTCTTTCGCGGGAAATGACGAAAGGCGCCAATGATGATCAATATGCGATCATGGCCAGGCATCTCCTCGCCGAGATGCAGGACATGGATGCCTACATCGCCCTGCGTGGCAGCCACAATATCTCCGAAACCTCTGATGTTCCGCAGGACGCCATGCAGCTGGCGATGAAGCATCTGCGGCCGGTGATCGATCACCGGGTGAAGAAAACCAAATGGTGCGTGCTGCGCTGGCCGACCGCTTCGATGGCCCAGCAGGCGGGCATGAGCACCGAGGCGTTCGAGAATTTTTACTTCGATGTCTGCCTGCTCGATTACAAGGCCCTGCTGCCGGCGATGAACGCCTTGAAAAAGCTCATGGAGAAAACGGACTGTGTGCATCTTGTCGGGCCGGGGACGGATCTAAAATTTTCCATCAAGGGTATTCCGGCGGTTGTTTGCGGTGGAAATTACAACATCCCGGATGGCGAAGTCTTCACCGCGCCGGTCATCGACTCCGTGAACGGCGCCATTTCCTATAACGCCCCGACCATTTACCAGGGGATTGCCTTTGATTCGATCCGTCTGGAATTCAGCAAGGGAAAAATCACCAAAGCGGAAGCCGGAAACAAATCCAAGGAACTCAACCGCATCCTCGATACCGATGCGGGCGCCCGCTACATCGGCGAGTTCGCGCTGGGCTTCCACCCCTTCATCCGCGAGCCGATGCGGGACATCCTGTTCGATGAAAAAATCGCCGGTTCATTCCATTTCACCCCCGGCCAGGCGTATGAAATCGCCGACAACGGCAACCAGTCGCAAGTGCACTGGGACATGGTCAGCATCCAGCGCAAGGATTACGGCGGCGGAGAAATCTGGTTCGATGGCAAGCTCATCCGCAAGGACGGCATCTTCCTTGCCAAAAGCCTCGCCAAGCTGAACGGGTAATCGTGCCCGC
Source organism: Akkermansiaceae bacterium (assembly GCA_014379305.1). Classification (GTDB taxonomy): domain Bacteria; phylum Verrucomicrobiota; class Verrucomicrobiia; order Verrucomicrobiales; family Akkermansiaceae; genus Luteolibacter. The sequence continues at coordinate 23,905 of JACMMB010000151.1, read as the reverse complement.
CTACATGCCCGCCTCGGCAAGGCGCTCCGCCATTTCCGATTTCTGCAATTGATCGGTGAGCTCGCCGAGATCGCCTTCCATGATCGCCGCGAGGTTGTGGGAGGTGAAGCCGATGCGATGGTCGGTGATGCGGGATTGCGGGAAATTGTAAGTGCGGATTTTTTCCGAGCGATCACCGGAGCCGATGAGGGAGCGCCGGTTTTCCGAGTAGGCCTCCTGTTGCTCGCGGAGTTTGCGTTCATACAAGCGGGTGCGCAGGATCTGGAGCGCCTGTTCCTTGTTTTTGGTTTGGGAGCGGCCGTCTTCGCAGCGCACGTAGAGCCCGGTGGGCAGGTGGAAGACCTGGACGGCGGATTCGGTGCGGTTGACGTGCTGGCCGCCGGCACCACCGGCGCGGCAGACTTCGATGCGCAGGTCTTCGGCCCTGAGCTCGACATCGACTTCCTCCGCCTCCGGCAGGACGGCGACGGTGATGGTGGAGGTATGGACGCGGCCCTGGGTCTCGGTGGCGGGCACGCGCTGGACGCGATGGACGCCGGACTCGTATTTCAGATGGCGGAAAACCTCGTCGCCGGTGATTTTGAGAATGACCTCCTTGAAACCGCCGACTTCGGATGGGGATGATTCAAGGTGTTCGGTTTTCCAGCCCTTGGTTTCCGCGTGGCGTTGGTAGAGGCGGAGCATTTCCCCGGCGAAAAGCGAGGCTTCATCGCCACCGGCACCGGCGCGGATTTCCACCAAGGCGTCGCGGTCTTCGTTGGGATCGGCGGGGAGGAGGGCGTATTGGATGTCCTGGCGGAGCTGTTCCAATGAAGTTTCCAGCGCGGGAATCTCCTCGGCAGCCATGGCCGACAGATCGCGGTCATCGGAGCGGGCGAGATCCTGGTTTTCCTCAAGCTGGCGCTCGGTCGCCTGAAGATTTTCCCAAAGATCGAGGGTTTGCCGGAGCTTGCGGTGTTCACGCAGGATTTCAGTCGCGCGCTTCTGATCGGAGAACAGTTCCGGATCGCCCACGGCGTCCTCGAGTTCGGCGAAGCGGTCTTTGCGTTTGGCGATGAGCTGGGAGTAATCCATTGGGGAAAAGTGAAGACAGTCAGTGAACAGCAACCGGGTAGCGGTGCTGCGGAAAGCGTCTTAGCGCGGTTTTTCCGGGCTGTCCAATCTTCGCACAGGGGAAGGCAAAGGGGGTTCGTGGCGCGGAAGGGTGAAATCGGATCGCAGTGCTTCCAAGTCGATGCGTAGGAAGCTGGAACGCCCGCCCTGCCCACTGGAAAATCGGCACCCGGAACTCCGGAATCGGTGCCCGGCGCTCCGGAGTTGGTGCCCGGGTCGCTGGAATGGAATCGCGAGACAGTATGCTGCAATTGCCGTGGGGACTCTGGAAATAGGGCGCCGGGTTGTGGAAATAGCAAACAGCTATTGAATACCCGAAGATTCGGTATATATTTCATACCGAATGGAGTTTGAATACGATCCATCCAAAAGCGAGATCAATGGGATTAAGCATCATATCGATTTTGAAGAGAGTAAGGCACTTTGGGCAGACGAAGATCGTATCATCGTTCCTGCCAAGAGCGACTCTGAGCAGCGATATGCCGTTATAGCCCAACTGGATGGCCACATTTGGATCGCATTCTACACGCACCGTGGTGACTCGATCCGAATTATTTCAGCGAGGCGGGCCAGAGACAAAGAAAAGCAACTTTATGACAGCGGAAGAACTGGATAAGATTTTTGACGACGGTGAAGAGGATATTTTGTCCTACCTGGATCTGTCGAAGGCGGTGAGACCCGGGCATCTTGCCAAGCGTGTGAACGTCGATTTCCCTGCGTGGATGGTTTCCAAGCTGGATTTCGAAGCTGATCGTCTGGGAGTGCCCAGGCAGTCATTGATCAAGGTTTGGATCGCTGAAAGATTATCGCAGGAACGACGTCACAAACTCGCCGAAGAAAGCGGTGGAGGAAACTCCACTCCGATTCGTGCCATACTTTGATCGTCAGGCCATGAATAAGTATCCCCGGTTATTAGCGATACTCGTTTCAATCCTGGTGGTTGGCACCGTGCAGTCGGAGGAAACGGGGAAGAGCCTGAAGCTGGTTGCAGAAGCCAGAAAACAGGTCGGGGTCACGCTTGAATATGATTCGGCTTACGTTGCGCTCAAATATCCAAAAGGAGATGTTCCGCTGGACCGGGGTGTCTGCACGGATGTTGTTATCCGGGCATTGCGCGATTCTAGAGATATGGATCTGCAAAAGTTGGTGCATGAGGACATGAAGGCGAACTTTTCCCTTTATCCAAGACATTGGGGCCTATCCAAGCCAGACAGGAACATAGATCACAGACGGGTTCCGAACTTACAAACATACTTCCGCAGACATGCCATTTCCCTATCTCTTTCCAAAAAATCCGAAGATTATAAAGCAGGGGATATCGTTACGTGCATGCTCCCCGGAAACCTTCCCCATATCATGATTGTAAGTGACAAGAAGTCTCCATCAAACGTGCCCTTGGTGATTCACAATATTGGCCGGGGAACCAAGGAGGAAGGTTCTCTTTTCGCATTTCCTACCACAGGACATTATAGACTTGGTGAATGAATCAACGGTCGGACGATTTAAACAATAAGAAGAAAAGAAAGTCGGGCTGGAAGCCGGCGCTCCCCGATGCCGGGTGGCGTGCTAGCGGGTGGCGATAACCTGGGAGGTGAAGCCTTTGAGGTAGGAGGTTTCCGGGAGGGTGATGAGGACGGGGTGGTCGGGGCGCTGGTGGTGCTCGGCGACGAGGCGGAGGGATTTTTTGGCATCGACGGAGGCGTCGGCGAGGTTTTCGAGGAAGAGCTCGCGGGAGGCGTGGTAGGAGCAGCAGAAGGTGGAAAGGAGGCCGCCTTTTTCGAGGAGCTTGAGGGCGCGGAGGTGGATTTCCTTATAGCCGCGCATGGCGTCCATGAGGGTCTTTTTGTTTCGGGTGAAGCTGGGCGGGTCGAGGATGATGAGGTCGTATTCGGGCGCGGCCTGTTTGAGAAAGTCGAAGACGTTGGCCTCAATGACTTCGATATCGAGCTGGTTGAGTTGGGCGTTGCGTGTGGCGGCGGCGCAGGCGGAGGCGGAGATGTCGATGGCGGTGACTTTGGCGGCGCCGGCTTTGGCACAGGAGAGGGCGAAGCCGCCTTGGTTGGTGAAGCAGTCGAGGACGCGGAGGCCCGGGGCGAGCCTGGCGACATCGGAGTGAGCCTGGAGCTGATCAAGATAAAGGCCGGTTTTCTGACCGTCGATGAGGTCGATTTCGTATTGGAGGTGGTTGGCGGTGACGGTGAAGCTGCCGGGGTTTTCACCGTGGAGCAGTTCAATGGTTTGCTCCATGCCTTCGGCTTTGCGCGAGGGGGAATCGTTGCGGAGAATGATGGATCGGGGGTTCAGGAGGGAGATTAGGGCCTCGCGGATGAGGTCTTTGCGCAGGTCCATGGCGAGGGTGAGGGTCTGGACGGAAAGGTGATCGCCGTAGCGATCAACGATGAGTCCGGGGATGCCATCGGACTCCGACCAGACGAGACGGCAGAGGGTTTCATCGAGATTTTTGAAGGATTTCCGGAGGTCGATGGCCTGGCTGATGCGGCGGGTGAAGAAGTTGAGATCGAGGTCCTGGCGACGCCGGGAGAAGCGGCGGGCGACGATTTGCGATTCCGGATTGTAGATGGCCGAGCCGAGCGGGCGGTCGCGAAAATCCTTGAGGGTGATGACGTCACCGGGCTGTGGATTGCCGAAGGATTTTTTGATATCGGTGGAGTAGACCCATTCGTGGCCGTGGAAAATTCTTGCGCGCGGAGCGATGATCAGGCCGGACATTGGGGGAGAGTGGGACCGGGCGGTTCAAGGTTCAACAGCGAAGATGGGAGAACGGTGGTGGGCGGGTGTGGGGGAATGGCGATTTATTTCCTGAAGATGAGCAGGTGCTGCCAGGGGAGGCTTTTGTTGTTTGCAACGAAGGTGAAGCCGAGGGCCTCGAATTCCCTGCGGGCTTGGGATACGGTCATTTTGTGAAGTGCCTTGATGGGGACTGCGGGGTCCTCGGCGCGGAATTCGAGAAGGTAGATCAGGCCGCCGGGTTTGAGGGCGGTGTGGAGGGATGCGAGCATTTCCACGGGGTGGGAGAATTCGTGGTAGGCATCGACCATGAGGGCGGCATCAAGGGTATCCGGAGGCAGGTTTAGGCTGTCGATGGTGCCGAGGTGGGGCTGGACGTTGGTGATTTTCCGTTGGGATGACTGGCTGACGAGGTGGTCCAGCATTTCCTGCTGGATATCGACGGCGATGACTTTGCCTTGGGGGATTTTCGAGGCGATGCGGAAGGTGTAATAACCGGAGCCGGCACCTATATCGGCGATGACGGTGTCCGGAGCGAGCCGGAGGAGGTCGATGGCTTTGGAAGGGGCCTCTTCCTGCTCCCGTTCGGTGCGCTCGAGCCAGCCGATGCCGGGGTGGCCCATGACCTGGGCGATTTCACGGCCCATGAAAAATTTCCCGATTCCGTCCGGGGTGGCGGTGGCTATGGTATAAGCGGGTGGGGGATTTAATGATGCAGGGCTGGAGGATATGGAATGATTCCCGTTTGGTTTTTGGGTCTGATTGCGGAGGAAAACGAGTGGAATAATCAGGAGCAACAGGAGAATGATCGGGGCGAGGATGAGGTAGCGGGTTTTCATGGTGGCCGGGGATATTTTCGGGTTTGAATCGGGTTCTGTCTTTCCGCTGCAACGGAAGAGGTTGACCGGACAAGGGGGCGCGGGTAATGTTCAGCTAAATCGCCGTCGAACAACGGCAATTATCTGTGGTTAACGATTGTCCAATAAAAGTAGGAAAGTTCGAGGGTTTCAGCTGGATTCGCTGCGAGGGGAAGGGGTCGTTTCTGAACAGCCCGGCGGTAAAGGAGTATGGCGAGGCGCGGATTCAGGCCGGCGAGAGCGTGCTGGTCATTGATTTGGGAGATTGCACCGGGATGGATTCGACGTTCATGGGGACTTTGGCCGGTCTCTCAAGCAAGCTGTCCCGCAAGGGAGGCCGGATGGAGGTGGCGAATCCGGGAGAAAAAAATCGCAATTCCCTGGAGGATCTGGGCTTGGATTTTCTGATGGAGATCGAGCCGAAGGATGCAGTGTGGGAGGATTTGGAGGAGAAAGTCAGGGATTTTTTGAAAAGGAAGGTGGCAGGAATGAAGGCGGGGACGGTGTTGCATACCCGGCATGTGCTGGAGGCGCATGAGATTTTAGTTAAGGCGAATGAGGGGAATAAGGAGAAGTTTTCAGGATTGGTGAAGCTATTAACCGAGGAAGTAGCCGAAAGTGCGGAAAATCCGGGTCGGGCGGGAACGCGTTAAGCGATCATGGATATTTCGACCGCATTGGCGATTGGGTTTTCGCTGGTTTCTGGAGTCGGTTTGCTCCTGGCACTTAGAAACCAGCGCCTGAAGGCGAAAAAGATGCGGGCGAAGTTCCGTGAAATGGAGGGAGAGGAGCAGCGGATGTTTGCCTTTCTGCATGATCTGGGGCTGGTGATCGGCAAGCAACCGACGGATGGAGTGCTTTCGCGGATGATTGTCGATGGGGTGCTGGAGGTGGTGGGGGCGCGGGGCGGGGCGATTTATTTTATCGCAGGCGAGGCGGGATTTCTGAATCCGGCGTATGTCTCGAAAGACTGCCCGCCGCTGGTAGGGGTATCGATCGAGGTCCAGAAAAAGGCTGAGCGGGACGCGCGGGTGCTGGAAAGCCATCTGCGTTTGGCGCGGACGGGGGTTGACGAGGGGATCATCGGGCACAGCCTCAAATCGGGCGAGGCGATCCATGTGGAGGACGTGAAAAACCACCCCGCCTGCAGGGGGGCAAATTATACGTATGACGTTTCCGCCATGGTTTCTCCGCTCAATTATGCGGGCAAGGATATCGGGGTTCTGGCGGTGGCGAGACGGCATGAGGATGGGTTTTTCTCCGCAAATGATTTCGCCGTATTCCGATCGGTGGCGGAGCAATCATCATTCGCGATTGGCAATGCGCGGGTCCACAGGGATGCGAATGAGAAGAAGGCGATCGAGGGGGAATTGAGAAATGCGCGGGAGGTGCAGCGGGTTCTGCTGCCGCAGGAGGATCCGGTCGTCGCCGGTTTCCGGGTCAACGGCACCAACCTGCCGGCACGGATCATCAGCGGCGACTATTATGACTATATCGACCTGTTGGACGGCAAGCTCGGGGTGGTGATAGCGGATGTTTCAGGAAAAGGGGTTTCGGCGGGGCTGCTGATGGCGATGTGCCGGAGCCTGCTGCGGGCGGTCTCACTGACGAATGCCTCGCCTTCGGTGGTGCTGGGGGCGGTGAACCGGTATTTATTTCCCGATATCCGGGAGGATATGTTCATCAGCATGATTTACGGGATTCTTGATCCGGTGAGCGGATCGCTGACTTTTACGAGAGCGGGGCATGACCCGGCATTGATTTATCGAAAGCTCGATGGTGAGGTGCAGGTTTCGCGGCCCAAGGGTCTGGCATTGGGAATCGATAGCGGGGCGGTATTCGAGCGGGTGGCACAGGATGAGGTGGTGACTTTGGAATCAGGGGATTGTGTGTTGTTTTTCACCGATGGGGTGAAGGAGGCAATCAACGCGCAAGAGGAGGAATTCGGGATGGAACGCTTGGCGGTGGCTTTCCGTGAGTCGGCTGGAATGGGCGCGGAGGCGGTAGTAAAACGGGTTCAGGGGGCGGTGAAGGATTTCACGGGAGACGGGCCGCAGATGGACGATGTGACCATTGTGGCGATAGAGAAGCGGTGAAGGCGATTCGCGCGATGGAACTCAAGATGAATAAGGAGATAAAAATGGGAGAGTTGATGAAGGCTCAACCGGGCGCGCGGCGGGCGCTGTTCGCGCGCTATCACCTGGGGGGATGCCAGAGTTGCGCCTTCGATGATGGGGAAACCTTGGCCGGGCTGTGCATGAGGGCGGAGCTGGATGTGGAACAGGTTTTGGAGCATCTAAGCGCCAGTCATGAGCATGATTTGACAATGCTGATGGAGCCGGTGGAAGTGAAGCGGCGACTGCTTGAAGGCGAATCCGTGCTGCTGATTGATGTGCGGACCCGGGAGGAACACGAGGCGGTGAGGATTGAAAACTCGGTGTTTTTTACCCAAGAGCTGCAAGCGGAAATTTTCAAACAGAAGCAGGAACGAATCGCCGTGTTATATGATCACACCGGCAAGTATGTGCTGGATCAAGTGGCCTGGTTCCGTGGCCATGGACACGCAAATGCTTTCGGCCTCAGGGGGGGAATTGATGCGTGGAGCAGGGAGGTGGATGGGGCGGTAATGAGATACCGGCTGGAGGTCTGAAGGTGCTTCGTTATAACGGAGGGAAGGGTTGCTCGGAGATGTGCCAGTCTTCGTTTTTTTCAGAAAATGTTTTGAGCGCCCACTCGCTTGGGAAAAGGGCGACGAGCCAGCCATTGGGGTCGCGGGCGAGAGCGCTGCCAAGAGAGAGCGCCGGGCGGGCTTCGAGGGCGAGGGGGTTGCCATCAAGGGGTTTCAACCAGCGGGCGATCGACCAGTTGGCGGGTTCAAGCCGGGTTTCGGCGGCATATTCCCCATTGAGGCGGTGTTGAAGCACTTCAAATTGGAGCGGGCCGACAGCGCCGAGCAGCGGAACCGAGGTCGTGCCCGCATCAAGCAGTTGGAACTCGGTGGCGACGCCTTCCTTGAGGAGCTGCTGGAGGCCGTCGCGAAAGCGTTTGTATTTCGCCGTGCTGTTATTATGCAGATAGGAGAAGCACTCCGGTGGAAAACGGGGGATTTCGTCAAATTGAATTTCCGGAGATGAAGCGAGGGTATCGCCGATCAGGAGATCGTAGTTTCCAACGAGACCGACCACATCACCGGCGAAGGCGTCATCCACGGTTTCGCGCTCACGGGCGAAGAGGCGCTGCGAGTTGGCCAGGCGTATGTTTGCACCGTTGCGGGTGTTGATGACGTTCATGTCCCGCTCGAATTTCCCTGAAACGATGCGGATGAAGGCGATGCGATCCCGGTGCTTCGGGTTCATGTTCGCCTGGATTTTGAAAACAAAGGCGGAGAAGGCGGTGGAGGCAGGGTGGATGGATTGGGCGCCGCTTTTTCGCGGGACGGGCGAAGGTGAAAGGTCCAGGAAGCGGTCGAGGAGCAATTGCACGCCGAAGTTGTTGGCAGCGCTGCCGAAGAAGACGGGAGTCAGTTTTCCGGCAAGCACTTCATTCACGTCAAAGTTGGCCCCGGCTCCTTCGAGGAGTTCGAGTTCATCGCAGACCTGTCGGTATGTGGTTTCATCGACGGCCTGTTTCACGCTCTCATCCTCGATGCCTGAAACATTGACAGGGGCGCGATACGCTCCGTGGACGGTGCGCTCGAAAAGATGGACTTTTTTTTGTTCGCGGTCGTAAACACCACGGAAGCGCGGGCCGTCGCCAAGCGGCCAATTGATGGGAAATGCATGGATGCCAAGGACGGATTCGAGCTCGTCGAGCAAGTCAAGCGAAGGCCGGGCAGGACGGTCGAGCTTGTTCATGAAAGTGAAAATGGGAACTCCGCGACGGCGGCATACCTCGAAGAGTTTGCGGGTCTGGGTCTCGATGCCTTTTCCCGCATCCACGACCATGATGGCGGCGTCAACGGCTGTCAGGACCCGGTAGGTATCCTCCGAAAAGTCTTTATGGCCGGGAGTATCGAGGATGTTGACGACGCAGTTTTTATATTCGAACTGGAGAACGGTGGAGGAAACGGAAATGCCCCTTTGCTTTTCAAGCTCCATCCAGTCGGAGGTGGTGGAGCGCTGGTTTTTTCGCGCGGTGACGGAGCCGGCGAGATTCAGGGCCCCGCCGTAGAGGAGAAACTTTTCAGTAAGAGTCGTTTTCCCCGCATCCGGATGAGAGATGATGGCGAATGAACGGCGGCGCGAGACTTCCTTCTGCAGGGTTGAAGACGGGATGGCGTATGCGGCGAGGGACATTGCGGAAGCGAGGGGATACGCGCTTCGGAGTGAAAGGTCAAAGCTCAAACGAAGGACATGACCCCGGGGGAAGTTAAGGAAAAAAAGCATCGGCGGATGTCAGGAGGCTTCCGGGACATCCGCCGACTATTTTCGGGGGGAGTGTTATCAGGCGTGGTTTCTGGCTGGAAGCCTCGCTGAAGTTGATAACATGTCACGGAAACGTCACATTTGCCATGACGCAATAACGTAGTCAGTTCCTGGTTGATTTATCAGAAACGTGCCTCCAAAAAGCGGATTGCCAAGGCGTTGGGGTGAGGATAGTGTCCGCATCCGTCCGGGGAATCTCAACCGAGTCCTTCCGGCGGTGTTAAACGAAGATATTCATTTTGGGATTTCTTGATACCATCAAGCGTTGGCGGCTGGCCAAAAGAGGTTTTTCCGCAGGGAAGAAACGCAGGGTTCATGGTGAAAACGCGACCTTGCAAACCTTGGAATGCAGCCAATTCGTCAAACTGGCGTTGTACACAACATTTGCGGTTGGTTCAGCGGTGTTGGTATTGAAAGCATCGCCCGGAGCAACTTTTGCGGCCGAGCCTTTCAAGGGAATGATCTATGGTTTTGCTTTGGCGCTGACCGCGCTGGCGATGTTTCATGTCGGCCATCAACAGATGTGCGGACGGAATAGCCGCGTGATTCTGGTTCTGGGCGGCCTGATGGGACATTTGCTAATCGTCCGGCTGGTTATGATTCTTGCGGATGCGGGGACGATTCAGGAAGCCTACCGCTATCTATTCGTCCCATGTGCGCTCGCGCCGATGCTGCATGGGATTTTACTGGGTCGGACGGTCGGAGGATTTTCCGCGGTATATGTGAGTTTGATCGGGAGTCTTCTGGTTCCGAAGGATGATGTGACGAACTATCTGATTGTCAGTTTGGTGGCGGGCATGACAGCCGTGCTGTGTACGGATCAGGTTAGGAAAAGGATTCAATTGCTGCGCGCGGGAATTTACGTGGGCCTGGTGATGGTTTTACTGGCATTGGTTCTGGGCAGGCTTGATTTCATGTCGGTTTTCGGCCCGGAGGCGATGAATCGCCTGCAGGTGTTGAGTACGGGGAGTGCGATTGCTTTTGTGACAGCTCTTGCGACAGCGATGTTGATCAGTGGCTTGCTCCCCATGTTTGAAGGAATGTTCCACCTGACGACTGATATCAGCTGGCTTGAGCTGAGTGATCTGAACCACAAGCTGCTCAAGCAAATGCAACTTGAGGCTCCGGGAACATTTCATCACAGTTTGGTGGTCGGCGCCTTGTCCGAGGCGGCGGCGGAAAAAATCGGGGCGAACGCGGCGATGTGCCGGGTGTGTGCTTATTTCCACGATGTCGGGAAGCTCAAGAAGCCTGGATATTTCATTGAAAACCAGCATGACGGCGGAGAGAACCCGCATGATACGCTGACCCCGACCATGAGCGCGCTGATCATTATCGCGCATGTGAAAGACGGGGTGGATTTTGCGGTGAAGCACAAATTGAACCCGCGAATCATCGAAGTGATTCAAGAACATCACGGGGACTCGCTGGTGTATTTTTTCTACCGAAAGGCACAGGAACAAAAGAAAGGGGAGATGGAGAAAGTGGATCGCCGGTTGGAAAATCCGGAGGATTTGCCCAAGGTGGAGGAGAAAAATTTCCGCTATCCCGGCCCCCGGCCAAGTACGCGCGAAAGCGGAATCATCTGCCTTGCGGATACGATTGAAAGCGCCTCCAGGACCTTGCGCAAACCGACGCCTGCCAAGATCCGTGCATTGGTGGAGGAGCTGGTCCGGGCGAAAATCAATGACGGCCAGCTTGATGGTTGCCCGCTGACATTGCGGGAACTCGCCTTGGTCAAAGACAGTTTTTCCCAAACCCTGCGCAGTATGATGCACAGCCGCATCGATTTTCCAAAGTCGGATGACAAGAACGGGATGACAAAGCGCCCTTCAAGCATGAATCCGGAAGGACGCCCGGACGGTGGGAGGATGACGACGATCGGCGAACGCAGCAATTGATTTTTCAAGCGCATGTCATTGGAAGTCATTATCGGAAACCATCAGAGCGTGGTCGATATTCCCGTGTCGTGGCTGACTTCTTTGGAGGGTGCGACAGAGATGGCCGCGGAAATGGCATTGGCGGCTGCGGTGAGCGATGACAGCCCGCTAAGTCATTTGGCCACTGTGGAGGTAGCGATCGTGGATGATGAAACCAGTGCTAAGGTGCACCTGGATTTCATGGCAATCGCAGGGCCAACGGATGTTATAACTTTTCACCATGGAGAAATTGTCATCGGTGCGGAGGTCGCGCTGCGCCAGGCGAAGGAATATGGGGAGCCATTGGGGCGGGAAATTCTGCGATATGTTGTTCATGGCCTGCTCCACCTCGCCGGATTCGATGATGTGGAGGAGGATGGGCAGAAGTCGATGGAAGCGGTGCAGGAGATTATAGTCGCCCGGCTCTGGGCAGAGGGACTCTGTGAAAAACTGATCTGATTGTGTCAGAATCTAATTGCATTGGAGGTCCCTGCTCCGACGGGTGGTTTGCCTAGCCACGCTGTTGCTTTTCAAGCGTTTCGATGAAAAGTATTTCGACCTTTTTCCGTGCCCACGGGGTTTTGCGGAGAAATGTCAGGGTCGATTTTATGGAAGGGTCGGTGGCGAAGTAGCGGATGCGGATGCGGTCGGAGAGTCCATCCCAGCCGTAGTCTTCGGCGAGCCGGGTAACGATGGTTTCGAGCGAATATCCGTGCAGGGGGTCGTTCGGGTGGGAGTTCATGCCTGTTTTCAGGATTCCGTTGCTCCTCAAGGTTTCCCCTGGCTCTGGTCCAGTTCGCTCTCCGGAATGAAACAATCCTCATCAGTGCAAACAAGCGGGGCTTTTTCTGAAGTCGATTTCTCGGCTCGCTGGACATCCTGCTTTTTCAGTTTGTCTTTCGGTTCAATCTCCTGCTGGTCTTCTTTTTTGGACATGATGGGAATGATAGGCCGTCGGTTGGATTGCGCAAGGTGGGGGGAATCTAAATGGAAAGGCCGAGGAAGTTTTCGATTTCCCGGGAAGGATCGTGGGCGCGCATGAGCATCTCTCCGATGAGGACGGCATTGGCACCCGCCTTGAGCGCGCGCAGGGCATCGTCGTGGGATTTAATGCCGCTTTCCGAAACGAGTAGCACTTCGTCGGGCACCTCTTCGGCAAGTATTTCGGTGGTGGCCATGTTGACCTCGAAGGTTTTGAGATTGCGGTTATTGATGCCGATGAGATCGGCACCGAGCTCGAGGGCGCGGTCCATTTCAGCCAGATCATGCACCTCGACGAGGACATCGAGCTGGAAGGATCTGGCTTCGTTGAACAAGTGCCTGAGGAGATCATCGTTGAGTGCGGCGACGATGAGGAGGATGGCATCGGCTCCGGCAATGACGGCCTCGTGGATTTGAGTTTCATGGATGGTGAAATCCTTACGCAGGAGCGGGATTGGGGAGAATCCGGCGATTTTCGAAAGGTATCCGAGGGAGCCTTGGAAATATTTCCCGTCGGTGAGGATGGAAAGGCAAGAGGCCCCGCCATCAATGTAACGGCGGGCCTGGCGGATCGGGTCGAAATCAGGGTCGATGAGGCCGACGGAGGGAGAGGCTTTTTTAATTTCGGCAATCAGACCGAGTTGTCTGGGTCCGCGGTCGAGGGCGGCGCGGAAACCGCGGAATTCGTTTCGCTGGAGGGCGGCGGCGCGGAGCTTGGCGGCACGCGGAATGAGGGCCTCGACTTCAAGGTGCTTGGTGGCGATGATCTGGGCAAGTTTATCGGACATGATGCGCTCCCATCTGGGTAGAATTTGCGGGCGGCAGTGGCTAGTTTTTTTACTAAAATGTTCTTGAAAGGAAATAATGCCAAGGTAAGAACTCCGCACGCGCATTTCGACGCGGGCGTAGCTCAGTGGTAGAGCGCCACCTTGCCAAGGTGGATGTCGTGAGTTCGAATCTCATCGCCCGCTCCATTTTTTTCTCGAAAATACACCGGAGATCGAATTTCACAGGCCATGTATTTATGGTCAAAACTTTCCGGGGCACAGTGGATTGATGCGTGGGATGAGCGTTTTGCGGGAAATCCCAATTTTGTCCTGGAGTATATCAAGGGTGGGAAGTCGGTGAGGCTGCAGGTTTATTGCGAATCTCTCAAAGAGGCCGAGGGCGTGAAGGAACTTTTCGGCGGATCGGTGCGGAAAGTGAAAGATGCGGATTGGAATAAATCACCGGAACCACCGAGGCCGCTTAAAGTCCGGGATGTGTTTCTGGTCACCTCCGAGACAGGCGGGAAGGAGCTGGCGGCGCTGAAACTGCACCACCGGAAAAGAGAAATCATCGTGATTCCTCCGGAGATGGCGTTTGGCACCGGAGATCATGCCACCACTTCGACCTGCATGCGGATTTTGGTCGATATCGCGAGGGAGCGGAAGGGAAACAGCTGGTCGGTGGCGGACTTGGGAACCGGGACGGGGCTGTTGGCGATTGCCGCGAGAAAGCTTGGGGCGGATGACGTTTATGCCTGTGATTACGACCCATTTGCGGTTGCCGTGGCGAAGCGAAACAGCGAGCGAAATGGAACGCCGGAGATTTCCATTCATGAGGCGGATGTTTTGCAATGGATGCCGCGCAAGCAGGGCTACGATGTGGTGCTGGCGAATTTATTCTCCACGGTTTTGATCAATGCCTGGCCCGTCATCGGGAAATCGCTGGGAAAAGGCGGGAACCTTGTGGTTTCCGGTATTCTGGCAAGTCAGGCGTGGGAGGTATTCGAAGCAGCGGCGAAAACAGGCCTGGGTTTTACCAAGATTGTAAAAAAAGGAAAATGGGTGACCGCACGGGGCGGGCGGTTTGAGGATTTGGGGTGAAATGGTTGCGCGACCGGTTTCTCAAGCGACGGCGTGGTTCTGGTGGGAGGTGGTTTCGACTTTTTTGCCGGTGAAGGTGAGGAGGGATGTGGAATCGTGGATGCGTGGTTCGGTGCGCAGGTGGGCGCGCTCGGTGAGGAAGGAAACCAAATGATCGAGGCATTGGAAATAGAGGGGATCTTTCATCATGTCGGCGCGATCGCGGGGTTTGGGGAAATCGATGGCAAGGATTTCGCCGATGGTGGCGGCGGGGCCGTTGGTCATCATGACGACGCGGTCACAGAGGAAAACGACTTCATCGACATCGTGGGAAACAAGGACGGTGGTGATTTTCTCGCGGTTGAGGATTTCCAGGATGACGTCCTGAAGCTCCATGCGGGTGAGGGAGTCGAGGCGGCCGAACGGCTCGTCGAGCAGGAGGACTTTTGGTTTCAGGGCGATGGCACGGGCGATCCCAACTCGCTGTTGCATGCCGCCGGACATTTCGCGGGGATATTTGTCCATTGCGTCCTGCAGGCCGACGGAGGAGAGGGCGTATTCGACGATCTGCTTCCGCTGGGCCTTGGTGGCGTGGGGATAGACGTTGGCAACTCCGAGCATGACGTTGCCGAAGGCGCTCATCCATGGCATGAGGCAGGGGGATTGGAAGACCACGGCGCGGTCGGGACCGGCGCCATCGATCTCGCGGCCGGCGACGACGATTCCGCCGTCGGAGATTTCATTCAGGCCGGCCAGCATCGTCAGGACGGTGGACTTGCCACAACCGGAGTGGCCGATGAGGCCGACGAATTCGCCTTCCTCGATATTGAGGTTGAAGTCGACGACGGCATCGAAAGCCGCGCCGAAGGGATTGGGATAGGATTTGACGAGGTTGAAGATTTCTACGTGGCGCATAAGGAAGTCGGCTGAATTTCAGAGGTCGGATTCAAGGCAGGATTCGTATTGGCCTAGGAAGCGCGGGAGGCGGGTTTCCGATTGCCGCCGAGCTTCACTGGAGGGAGTTTGAAGGTGCGGGGGGCGATGTCCGGCATTTGGAAGATGGTTTTGGAACGAAGGCTGCGGGCCTCGCGGTTCAGATCAAGAAGGTAGGTGGTGATGTCGGTTTTGAGGTGCTGGTATTCGATGGAGTCGTTGAGGGCGCGCCGGTCGCGGGGACGGGCGAGGGTCACGGGGAAGGGTTCCGCCAGAGTGGCTGCGGGGCCCATGGTCAGGGGAATGATGCGGTCAGCCATCAGGATTGCTTCATCGACATCGTTGGTGATGAGGACGACGGTGCGTTTTTCCTGCTCCCAAATCTGGAGAATTTCATCCTGCAGGACGGCGCGGGTGAGGGCGTCGAGGGCGGAGAGGGGTTCGTCGAGAAGGAGAACTTCAGGCTGCATGGCGAGGGTGCGGGCAAGGGACACACGCTGGCGCATGCCGCCGGAGAGTTCGTGGGGTTTTTTATCCCGTGCAGGGGTGAGATGGACCATCTCGATGTAGCGTTCGACGTGGGCTTTGGCTTCGGTCCTTGAGTATTCCCGGAAGACGGATTTGACAGCCATCTCGATGTTACCGAATACGGTCAGCCAAGGGAGGAGGGAGTAGGATTGGAACATCACGCCGCGTTCGGGGCCGGCTCTGGTGACGGCTTTCCCACCCATGCTGACGGTGCCGGAAGTGGGCGGCTCAAGACCGGCGAGAAGCGAAACAAGAGTCGATTTCCCGGAGCCCGAGAATCCGATCACGGCAACGAATTCGTTTTCGGAAACGGAGAGATTGACGTCTTTCAGGATATCCACGCGATCGCTTTCGGGACCAAAGCCGATGGAGACGTTGTCGAGTTCGAGGAAGGGCATGCGGGCTGGAAAAGGTAAGGATTTCACAAGATCAGATGGCCGAGCCAGCGGTATCAAAGGAGACGAGGCGCTGGAAGATGATCATGATGCGATCAAGAAACATGCCGATAATGCCGACGATGAAGACGACGACAAACATCTGGGCGAAGGACTCCGAGGAGCCGTTGGTGTACATGTCGTTAACGAATTTGCCGATGCCTTGGGAGGTGGAGAGGATTTCCGCAGCGACAAGCACCATCCAGCCTACAGCGAGGGAGATGCGCAGGCCGGCGAAGATGAGCGGCAGGGCGGTGGGGATGACGATTTTGAAAAGCCTGGCGGTGAAGCCGAGGCGGAGGACTTTCGCGACGTTGAGGTGGTCCTTTTCGATGGAAGCGACGCCGAGGGCGGTATTGACGAGGGTGGCCCACAGCGAGCAGAGCGCGACCGTCAAAGCGGATGAGAGGAACATGGGATCCACTTTATAGTTTTTCAGAATCGGAACGTGATCGAGCGCCTTGACCAGCCAGTGGTTTTCCGGCTCGGGCATGAAACCGCCGACGATAATCATGATAATGGGTAGCCAGACCAGAGGGGAAACGGGTTTGAAGAGGGCAATGAAGGGGGTCATCGCCGCCATAAAGGTGGGGGAGAGGCCGCAGAGAATTCCGATGGGGATGGCGATGGCGGAAGCGACCAGGAATCCGGTGAAAACGCACAGCAGCGAGCGGACAATTTGTTTGGGAAGGGTCCAGGGCTTGGCGTAATGGGAGGTCTCGGTGGTGGCCAGCAGATCCTCGGATTTCACGACTGTATTACCCAGGCGGTAAAAATCGCCATCGGTGGCAGTGAGAAATTTATTTTTGGATTCAGCCAGGAGTGATTCGGACTCAGTGGTTTTTGATTCACGTGATCCGGCGCCGAGCATTTCGGAGTATTTGCTGAGAAACTGGCGTTCTTCCGCGAGTTTGGTTATGGCTTGTTGGGCTTTTTTCACCTCCGGAAAGGTTTTGGTCTGGGCTTCGGTGTAGGTTGTTTTGAGAAGCTTGAGTTGTTCCTTTTCCTGCTCCGTCGTGACTGCGTTCTCGCGGATTCTGGCCAGATATGCGATTCTGGCATCGGTGCCTTGGGTGGCCAGGAGTGCGGCTTTTTCCTTTAGTGAGTTTTCACGGTTGATTTTCGCGGTGCGGAATTCGGCGCGTTTGGCATCATAGGCGGTTTTGGATGGGGCCACGTATGCATCGAATTTTTCCTTGGATGCGGCTTTGATATCGGAGATCTGCCGGTTGGCTTCCGCTTCGAGTGCATCGAGCCGGGCCAGGCGTGTGGTTGCTTGCTGAAGCGTTTTACGGCGCTCCGCGGAGTTCATCAAGTAGGCATCGGCCTTTGCGGTTTCGCGTTTATGAAAGAGCCAGACGCCTTTGCTGGCATCCCAGACAACGCCGGGAGTTGGGACTTCGCCGGCTTTGGTGCGGTGCTTCGGGGCAAGAGCGGACCACAGGAAAAGGAAGGCTGCGAAAGCGACGATGGGAACAATGATGAAACGGCCAATTTCATGAAGCTGCTTGCGTGGATCCTCCTGGGCGATGAGACGAACGACAGGTGAAAGGAAATTGAGGCCGGAAATGTCGATGGCCTTGAGAATTTTGTATTTCATGATGAGGTCAGCAGTCAGCGTGGGAAATTGGATTTGCGGCACCACCGGTAGGGGGAGGTGCCGTTGATCTGGAGTGGTTTATTTGCCAGAGAGCGCACCTTCGTCCTTGATGCCGATTTTGAAGGAGTTGAGGTATTCGATCGGTTTTTTGCCGTCGTATTCGTTGCCGTCGATGAAATCCTTGGTCGCAGGTTTGTAGCCGTCTTCGGTTTTCGGGAGTTCGGCGGCGGTGAGTTCACCTTCCTCGACAAGCATCTTGGCGGCTTTCATATAGACGCCGGGAAGGTAGACTTTTTTGGCGATTTCGGCATACCAGGAAGCCGGCTTGGCTTCGCTGATCTGGCCCCAGCGGCGCATTTGGGTCAGGAACCAGACGCCATCGGAATACCAAGGATAGGTGCAATCGTATTTGAAAAAGACATTGAAGTCAGGCATGTCGCGGACATCGGTTTTCTGAAACATGAAAGTGCCGGTCATTGAGTTTTTGATGATATCGTAGTCCGCGCCGACGTAGTTCGGCTGGGAAAGGATGCGGCATGCTTCCTCGCGATTGGTCAGTTTTCCTGAGGAATCGGTCTCGTCCAACCACTTGCCAGCGCGGATGAGGGCCTTCGTCAGGGCGAGCAGAGTCAGTGGGTTCTCGTCAGCGAATTTGCGAGTCACGCCGAAGACTTTTTCGGGATTGTTTTTCCAAATATCGTAGCTGGTCGTCACCGGAACGCCGATGCCTTTGGCGATGGCCTGCTGGTTCCATGGCTCGCCGACGCAATAGCCGGAGATGGTGCCGGCCTCCAAGGTGGCAGGCATCTGTGGCGGAGGCGTGACGGAGAGCTCGACCTCGGCATCGGTGCGGCCCGCAACATCGCTCTCGGAGTAAAAACCCGGATGGATTTCGGAAGCCGCAAGCCAGTAGCGGAGCTGATAATTGTGAGTCGAAACGGGGAACACCATGCCGAGCTGAAGTTTTTTACCTTCGGCGAGCATGTCATCGACGATAGGCTTGAGAGAAGCGGAGGAAATCGGATGGGTCGGTTTATCGGAATCAAGGTCAGGGTCGTTTTCCTGCATTTGCTCCCAGACCGAGTTGGAAACGGTGACGCCGTTGCCGTTCATATCCATGGTGAAGGGAGTGACGACCTCGGCCTTGGTGCCAATGCCGATGGTGGCGGCGATGGGCTGGCCGGAGAGCATGTGGGCGCCATCGATATTGCCGGTGATGACATTATCGAGGAGCACTTTCCAATTCGATTGGGCAATGACTTCCACGGAGAGACCTTCGTCATCGAAGAAACCTTTTTCCTTGGCGATGACGATCGGGGCGCAATCGGTGAGTTTGATAAAACCGAGTTTCAGCTCGTCTTTTTCGACGGCCAGTTTCTCGGCATGGGCAAGGCCGCTGATTATTGCGGCGGTGAATAATATGGATGTGATTCGCATGAGCTGATTTGTTTTAGACTCATGCAATTAAGCGGCGTTCATGCCATCAGGCATCCGGGGCGGAAACGGATCGGGTCCTTTTTCTCATTGAGTCAATGAGGCCGGTTCATGGCCGTTGACAGCGGCCATATAGAGGTCTTCGCGATAGATTCTGGAGAGTGAGCCGCAGGATGCTTCCGGCAGGGTTCCGGCGCTGCGCAGGCCTGCGAGCATCCACGAAGCCTTGTCGGTGGAGGGCCTGTTTACCGATTCGCCGTGAAAGATGTGAAAGTTGGTATTGGGTGTTTTCCTGACACCGTTGAAGAATACATCGCCAAGGCTGTTGCGGAGTATTTCAGGCGAAGCTCCCGTGTATTTAGGCAGGTTCAGGATCGTGATCAGTTCCGCGCGGAATGAGGGATCCTGACACCTCCTACAGCTTTCAAGGAGTGCGGAGACGAGCTTGATTGAATCGCTTTTGCGTTGCTGGAGGAATTCCCCAGAGACCAGCAGGACTTTTTCCGGGTGGCCGTAGGATAAGTCAGCAGAAGTGACTGGCGACCAGCCATAGCCTTCAAGAATGGCGACCGAGTTCCAAGGCTCGCCGACGCAATAACCATCGATATGACCGGCCTTGAGATGGCGGGGCATGAGGGGAGGCGGGAGGAAAATGATCTCCACATCGGAATCGGCGAGGCCATGACGCTTCAACCATGTGTGAAGCAAGACGCTGTGGGATGAAAAGCGATGGGTGGCGGCGAGCGTGAACGGGCGGTCTTTTTTCCAATAACGGAAAAGGTAATTTTTGAGACCCGAGCCATCTTCGATTTCCTCGTGCGGCAGATCCGATGAAAGGGTGATGGCATTTCCGTGGAGATTCAGAACCAGGGGGACGGCGACCTCGCAGCGCAGATCGGTCAGGCCGAAGCCCAAGGCGAAGGCGATGCCGGCGATGGATTGCGCGGCGTCGATATCGCCATAAAAAAGGCGGTCGCGAACGGTGGCCCAGCCAAGCTCCCGATGGAGCGAAACATTGAGGCCGTGGCTCTCGAAAATTCCCATTTCATGGGCGACTGCAAGCGGGGCGCAATCCGTGAGGGGGACGTAGCCCAGACGGATGGATTGAGTTTTTTTCTGAGGGACGTGTGACGGTCTCATGGGGAGCGGTAAGCGCACGGAGTGCCAATTTCCGCGCTTTGGCATAAGCGGTGCTTATTTTCCGAGGATATATTGATGAGAGTAATTAATTATGGACTGGGTGCCTGACCTGAGACAGTTGCGGGCGCTGGTTGCGGTGGCCGAGGAGGGGAGCTTCACACTTGCGGCGAGGAAATTATTTGTCACGCAGTCAGCAGTGAGTCACTCCTTGAGAACCTTGGAGGAGCAATTGAACTGTCGATTGCTGGATCGATCGGGAAAGCGGGTGGCGGTTACGGCGGAAGGGGAAATCCTGCTGAGGCGATGCAAGCGTGTCTTGAATGAGTTGGAGCAGGCAACGCGCGATCTCGATGGCTTGCGAAGATGGGGCCAGACGCGAATCCGGGTGGGGGCGCCGCATAGCCTGTGTCATTTCCTAGTGCCCAGCGTGTTGCGGGAATTCAGGGATTGTTTCCCAAGATGCGAGCCGAATATCGAGGCGGGGGACACCGGCTTGTTGCTCGAAAGACTGGCTCAAGGGGAGCTTGATCTGGTGGTTGGTCTGAAACCGAGAAATCACGGGGAAGAAGGCTACCGTCCGATGTTCAGCGATCGCCTGGCATTCGTCATTTCGCCATTTCATCCGTGGGCGGGGAAATCGGAGAACCTGATTGAGACTCTCGGTGAGCAGCAATTCATCATTTATGCGAAGGCGACCGAGACCTATCGGCTGATTGAATCGTGGCTGGAGAAAATGGTCGGAAAAGTGAAAAAGCCCCTGGTTCTGGGAGATATGCAAGCCATCAAGGAAATGGCCAAGCTGGGGACCGGAGTGGGCATTGTCGCCTCATGGGTAGCGGCTAAGGAAATCAGCGAGGGGGTTCTCAAGGCAATAGAAATTCCCGGGCCTGAAATCAAACGGGAATGGGGGGTTTTCCATTCCGTCCAAAGGCAACCGAGTTTGGTTGAGGAAGCTTTCATCGGCCTGTGTGAAATGGCTTTTGAAAGCATGCCGCGGTAAAAACCTCTTATTACCACAGTTGGCAACAAGAGGCCCGACGCTGACCGGCGATCAGAAGGTGTAGTTAAGTTCGAGGGATAAGCGGGTCGTGGTGCGCAAGGCACTTTCCGTTTCGAAATGGGCCAGCTTGGCAATGGCGAGGAAATGGTCATCGAATTTCTTGGCGAACACGGAATCAATCTCGTAGCCGCGCCCGGTGGAGATTTCGTTATCACCGAAGGCGTGGATGGTGTTGGTCATTTTGATTCCGCAGAAAAGCGGAATTGAATGGCTCACGTAAAGATCGGTGAGTCCTCCGGTCGCACCTGTGGCACGTTGGCCATTGAAGACATCAGCGAAGCCGTTGAAGGCGTGTAGAGTGGCAAGTGGCGTGCGGAAACCCGCATCAAGATGTTCAAGTCCGAGTGTGAGCGTTTGAGTATCGATCATTTTAGCAACAGTGAAATGGGCATACATGCTCTCATCGTCCTGCGCGATTCCAGCTTCGTTTTGAAAAGCAAGCTCACCATAGAAATCTAGGCCGAACTGCTTGGTTTTTGCTGAAATTCCAAATGTATTGTTGTCCCAGATATCCAATCCGTCGAAATCCATGAGATAAACATAGCCCCCGAGTGTGTAGCCTTCGATTCCCGTGTAGGATGCGTTGAGCAAGTGGGTATTGCTGCCGATATCCCCGAAAAATCCATTCGCATCCGAGCCGAAGATGCGGTTCACCTGATTGATATACGAATACTGCAGGGTGAGCCCGGGGACATAGGTGCTGTTGAGGGAAAGCGCGTCATAGGTTTGTTCGTTCTGCCTCCAGCCAACATTGCCGATGAAAGCCGCGTTATCGTAGATGATGCGCTGGCGACCGGCTCTGAAGATTGTGTCAAAGCCTTTGTATTGGAGATAGCCTTGGTTCAGTTCGTTATTTTCCGGAGCAATGATGACCGTGTTGCCAGCAACCAGAGGATTGACACCGGGAGCGCCACCATTGAAATCGTCGATGGCAGTCTGGGTGAACTCACCCTCGACGAAGGCGCTGAAACCATTCCATTCCCGGGTTTTGAGACCGATGCGTTCGCGGATGGTGAAGGCGTGAGATGGATCCAACGTATCAACCTCACCGAACTCGTATCTGGCACGGATATCAATTGTGGGAGTGATCCAATATGCCGCGGCTGGCGCGGTTGCAATATCTACGCTTGGTGGACCCGCGAAGGCGAGGGCTGGTGACAATATCAGGATAGCTAATTTTTTCATGGAATCGTGTTCTTACTCCGTATCGGAGTTGATCCACATGAAGCTCCAAACCGGCCAAACCAAGCGCGGGCCGGTCTTTTCCGGTGAAGATGATTTCCGCTATCAATGAACTTCAATCATGCCTGTTGCGGCGACCGATTATTTTTCCGGCTGCAAAAATTCCAATAAGTCAGCGCGCGCTTTGATCAGATCGGGAGGATTGAGGTAAAACATGTGACCTGCCTGATAGTAAGTGTAGCGGATCCGGTTTTTAAGATTCGGAGGGAAATTAGTGACTTGGCGGAAGGAATAGGGAACGCCGTCCGCAGGGGTTGCGAGGTCGGCGTATGCACCCATGACGAGAACTTTGAGTTTGGGATTGTCGCGGATGGCACCGGCCATTTTGTCGGCCATATTGACGATCTGATTGTCCGAGCCGTAATTCCATGGACTTACTTTAGAAGTCAGAATCTCGTAGGGTTGGTCTTCTTTCCAGCCGAGTTCATCTCCGAGATAACCCAGCATCGCGGTGGAAAACGCTCCGAGAGCGAGAGTATACGAGGGATCGTATTCTGCAAAATTTGAATCGGGATCAGCCGCATCCCAAGCTACCCGCGCGTCGAAGCGACCGATTACCTTGCCTTCAGCCCGCAGGAGCTCCGCGCGAAACTCGAAGGGATCAAGGCGAAGCTGTTTTTTAAGCCATATCTCCGAGGTGATACCGGTCAGCGAGGCGAGTTTCTCCGCAATGGCCTGTTTTTTTTCATCACTGAGTTCGTTTCCTGCCAAGAGCGCCGCCGAGTAATCTCCGAACGCGAATTCCCGCGCGGCGGCCAGGATCGTATCAAGCTCACCTTCAACTTTTTGATGATAGCGGGCGGTTGTGGCATACGCGGGTAGATAGATCTGATGGGAAAGCTGGCTGCCTTGGGAGGGGATGATGGTGCGGAAATCAAGCAGCGAGGACAGCAGAACGACTCCATTCAGGTTCATTCCATACCGATCCTGGAGGTGATTGGAAAGTCCCGCCGCGCGGATGCCGCCGTAGGACTCGCCACAAAGATACTTTGGGGAAGACCATCGCTTGTTCTGGGTGATCCAGATTCGAATGAAATCGCCGACCGATTCGATATCGGCCTGGAGGCCATGAAAATCCTTCGCCTTCACATCTTTTTCCACGCGACTGTAGCCTGTCGAAACCGGATCAATGAAAACCAGATCGCAGACATCGAGCAGACTGTGGGCGTTGTCAATCAGTCGGGCGGGTGGCTCGACCGGAGAGGTGCCATCGCCTGGAAATTCGATGCGTTTCGGTCCAAGTATTCCGAGATGAAGCCAGACGGCGGATGAACCGGGTCCGCCATTGAATGCAAACATCACCGGACGCTTCGAGATGTCCTTAACCAGATTGCGGGTGTAGCTGACATTGAAAATCGAAGCCTTCGCTTTTCCCTCATCGTCACGGATGATCATTTTAGAGGTGGTGACCGTGTAGGGAATCACTTGTCCGCCAATGGTTACTTTCGCTTCCTTGGTGACTGGAGGCTGCACCATTTCCTCAAGCTTTTCGGCAGGTTTGGAATCCGTGCCGGCTTCCTTTTTAGCGGTTTCCGCCGAATGGGCGCATTGAACAAGCAGGACTGAAACGAAAATAAACTTTAAGGAAGCATGGTTCATGGTGTGAGGCTGGATCGGATTATGCGGTGGTGCGGAGATGGTTGAT
>JACMMB010000015.1 GCA_014379305.1 Akkermansiaceae bacterium | reverse complement strand
TCATGATGGCTCCCGCTTCGAAGTGGATCCACTCCGCATCCAGGTTCTCGCGGGTGAGGCGAGCGATGCACGCATCCGAGGTCCGCAAGGCTTTCATCCAATGCGGACTCCAACTCCCCGCCGAGATGTCTCGATCCGACATGAGATGGATGTCGACGGGAAGGCCCAGTGTTCAGCTGTTCAAGCTCGCAACCATATTGAAGTATGAGCGGGTATTGCTAGGTCGCTACTTCGACACCGAGTAACGGTGCCGGATGGAGTAAGGCACACTTTCCCAGAGAAACCAAGAACCGGATTTGTCCCGGATCAAGGCCCGCTTGCCATCGGCGCTGAAGGCGGCCGGCTTGCCGGGGAAGCTGATGATCTGCTTCGCCTCAGTGGGATCCCAGACGTCAAAGCCGCCATTTAGTTCTGAGCCAGTGATGAGCCGCGAATCGCCGCTGATGAACAGGGCTGTATTTCCCAAGGCATTTTGGACGTTTCCAAAAGGGGCGGAAATTTCATTCTTCTTCCAATCCACCAAGCGGTGCGCTCCCGAAGCCTCAAGGTGAACGTTGCGACCGTCCTTGGTAATGGCCATCGATGAGAAGCCTATACCACCATTACTCACAGGAAAGGCTGAGACATTCAACTTATACCGCTGGATACCGGAAACGGTATCCCAAATGCAAAAGTTACCGAAACTGAATGTAAAACATAGATTGGGATCCGGCATATAACCCGCTTTCGACAAGCGCTCTCCCTCGGAGAACTTCAGTTTTTGCATCGCCGCACCGTTCAATGTGCTCCAAAAGGTGATTTCGGGTTTTTCCGATACTACCATGATCTGGTCGCCACTTGGGCTGAATTGAACGTCTCTGATCACAGAGTCGACCCGGGAAGTGCCCTGCATGCGCTTGCCCGTTGAAAGATCCCATAGGCCGACGGTACGGTCTGGGAGGCGTATTGCAATTTTGCTGCTATCGGGACTGAAATGGACCAGAGGAAGGATTACGGTGGCATTCTGCGGGTCGACAGAGGCAAGATAAGCATCGCCAGGGCTTGGAGGAGACTCGAGGTGCGGCATCAGTTTTCCCGTAGTCGCATCCCAAACGCCGAAACCTACCTCGCTGCCCTTTCCGCCGTTTTGTGGGATGAAATGCATGCCAAGCCCGATGACCTTGCGCCCATCCGGAGTGAACCAAGCCCTGAAAAAACGATAGGGACTGCGCTCAAGTTTGGAAATGAGTTTGCCGTCGTTTAGATTCCGAAGCTCCAAAGATCCCGTTTTGTCAGATTGACCCGCTGATATTCCGTTGCCGCCGAAGAGATTCCCGTGCCCCAGAATTCCGTTGTCGCCGAAGAGATTCCCGCGCCCCACAGATTCGGCGACCATAATAAAACGGGATGAGTCCGGACTGACGACAAAGCCTTGGAATTCCCCACTGATCGGAATCTCAAATCCCCCCTTCTCCCGCTCCAGGTCCATCGAACCGAGTTTCGCGGGTGGGGAGATACCGTTAGAAACCCAATAAAGGAGCTTCTTTCCATCCGGAGAAAATTGCGGTGCCTCGGTCTCATGCCCCCACCCCCGTGAAATGAATCTCTTCGCCCCATCTCTGAGGCCATCCCAGATCTTGGCGGAGTTGTCTTTGGAAGCAGTGGCCACCTTTGAGCCATCCGGGGAGAAGTGCGCGGAATTGACATAATCTCGGTGCCCGCGGAGAACGGCCAGTTCCGCCGTGTCGGATTTTTTCGCCAGATTCCAGATGCGACATAAGCCAGAAGTTGTCGTGAGGAGCCGTTCTCCATCAGGACTGAATTCCGGATCGCTATAGCCTTCACCATAGTTCCGGATCAGGTTGCCCGTCGCAGCGTCCCAAACTATGGCACCGATTGCGACCCGGTTCCCATCGCGGCTCCAGGCAGCGCCTGATCCTGCGAATTTGTTGCGACTACTGTCCTTCAGCATCAGGGGTTCGCCAGCGCCATTCGCGGCCCAAATCATCGATCCGCGGTTGACCGTAACGAGAATTCGGCTGCCGGTCGGATCGAAGACGGCTGCGGTGACTTGGTCGTCGCTTTCGGGTTTGGGGTATTTTAGCAGTTCCGGGGGCGTGAGCGGCTTGCCATCTGACCCGATCTTGGGATCCATGGACCCGGGGTGGAGTCTTCCATACTCAAACGGATTTGCGTCGCGCTGACGCCTCTCCTGCTCCTCCTGGTCGAGTTTCGCTTGCCCGGGCCGGCCTTTTTCCCATCGCAGAACTGCTATCTGTTTGCCGGTGGCGACCTCCCAAACCCTGACCGCATCGTCGTAGTCACTCCTGCCGCCGCCATCCCCGTGGGTCAGCAGGCGATTGCCGTCGGGACTGAACTGCGCATTCTGGATTTCACCCTCCGTCGGATGACATACCGAGACCTGGCTGCCGGTTTTTGCATTCCAGACCGTGGCGGTCGTCTTCTCTGGATTCCGGCGACCGGTTTTTGCATTCCATACGGTAGCATTCTTTTTCTCCGAATTCACCGATAGCACGTAGCGCCCGGTAGGATCGAATTTGGCGCCACTCCCTCCCTGAAAGCGGACAAGCTCTTTCCTTGTCTTGAAATCCCAGATCCGGATCATGTCCGAACTCGTGAGGATGGAACTACCATCGGGACTAAAACTGACATTGGAAACCATAGCGTATCTAGCTCCCTCCCTGACGGGGTGCATGAGAGCAAATTGCGGTTCGCCAGTGGCCACGTTCCAGATTCTGGCCGCCCCGTCATTTCCGCCAGTGACAAGCAACGTCCCATCCGGGCTGAAGCAGGCACTGTTTACGGCATCAACGAATCCGATTTTGTTTTCTTCGTGATTCTCTTCATGAGCCAGCGTCAACGCACTAGTATCCAGCTGAGCGTCGAGACAGCCCCATTCCCAGTTCCGCTTGCCCTCGGGGGCGCTGTCCAAAAACTCGCGCGCCTGGGTGAGTCGCTCCCCATCCAGCGCGGCTTTTGCGTCCGCGATGCGGTTGAAATAATTCTGCGTGTCGGCTCGGTCCCCCTCTGCGATCGCTTCCTTTTCCTTCGCTTCGCGGCCAGCACGTTCGGCATTGGCCCGGAGGTTGTTTGCTTCCGCTATCGTTTCCGAACCGGCGGCGCGCTTTGTGAGTTGCCACGCAATCCCTGAGAGGCACACGAGCGCTGCCACGGTACCGATCACTACCCAGCGGCCGGCACGCCGCCGCGCGCGGGATAATTCGAGAAAGCGCTGCTCATCACGGCTGAGAGCGAAAAACCCGGATGCGGCAACCTCCTCCGCAGATGCCAAAGCCCCTTGGCCGAGCAGATGGCTCTTCTTGCGGCCATTCTCCATCCACAGGAGCGCCTGCTCATAAAGCCGCTGGCGGGCTAAAATCCGGCCACGGAATTCCACGATCCAATGGGCCAGCAGATGCCAGTGGGTGAAGAGCGCCTCATGGGCGAGCGTGATCACAGGTTGGCCGGTGTGCCGATCTTCATCGGTGACCAGAAGGTGCGCCTGTTGAAAAGCATTGATGAACATGGGAGCCCCTGGGAAGGAATAAAGAGTCTCAAGTGATGCCCGCTGGCGTGAGACGCTGTGATCCAGCGGATCCAATCGCACCAGGGCGGTGAATATCCAGTGCCGCGCCTCCTTGGCCGCATCGGAAAGGTCGCGGTAAACGATTTCAGCCCGGCTGGCGATGGACCCTTTCAACCCGCCGATTTTCAAATACGAATTCCAAGTCAGCCAGTGGGACGAGCGATCATCATAAAGCTGTTGCAAGGTGAATTCCAGCAATGGCAGGGCATCGGCGGAACTCGCGGCATCGGCCAGAATCTGCTCGTCCAGTTCCTCGAATTCCGGCCCCGCGCTGCCGCTGCTGAATTCCCCGCTATGGGACTGGAAATCGAGGCGCGCTGCTAACACCGGATAGCGGATCATCTCCCGCAGCGATTGGTAGGTGGGAGGACCCAGAATATAGCCGCCGTCCTTGCCGACCAGATGCCTTAGTTCCTGATCCTCTGCCAGGCGAGAGAAATACTCGTTGCGCATCGTCGCCACCGTCCAAACCCGACCGCTGGCAATCAAACCGGCGATAGTGCGGAGGAAAGAGGCGACCTGCTCTGGGCTGAATTCTGGAGTGATGAAAATTTCCTCGAGCTGATCGATCTGCAGGAGTAGGTGCCGATCCAGAAATTCGAGGATCTGAACAACGCCCGCAACGCCTTCGGCGCGATGGTCTTCACTTGAAAAGTTGTCGGCCAAGAGATCTGCGGGAACCCACGGGCTGTCCTGGGCCAGCGAGCGGGAAATGGCGGATTCCAATTCCGTGAGACCCGGCAGCGGCCAGTGCGGATGAAGGCGGGCGTTTTCGATTTCCTCATCCCTTGGACTTTGGAGCAGGCAGGAGGCGAACCTGTGCAACAGGCTACCGGTTCCCTTGGCGGGTTGGAAATCAACACGCCGCCAACCTTCGATTGTGTCGAGGGAGCCTCCCGGACGGGTCAGAACGGGAGCCAGTCCTGCCCGCATCAGCGAACTCTTGCCATAGCCGCTACCGCCGTAAATAAGGAGAAAAGGGCTGTTCTTCTCAGCCAGTAGCCGCAACTGATCTTGAATGTTCTTAATATCTCGGTTGCGCCCGAAGTAGCGGTCGCTGTCCTGAAAGTCGAAGGACTGCAGGCCCTTGAAAGGAGAACCTGAGATCGGAGGTGGGTCGAAGCCCGGGCGCAAGGCGGGAATTAGCCGAAGGATGAGACCCTCTAGGTGTGCGGAAAGCTTGGCCTCAAACTCATCCAAATCGGAATATCGGGAAATAGGTCGGCGGATGGTGCCATCCTCATTGTAATACTGCCGGGTGATGTAGGCATTGAGTAGTGCCTCTTGTTCCGACGCTTTCTTTTCGCTTTCGGGATCCGGCTCTGGGAGGCGCGGTTTTCGGCAGCGATAAATCAGAATATCAGGCTTCGCGAGAAATCGGTCGCCCGTAACCGCCAAGGAGCGTTCGTAGCCATCGAAGGCTGCCTCCAACTCCCACTCCGTTCCCGACTGGTAACGCTCTCCAGATTGTTTAAGGAATTTGGCTGGTAGTGGGCTGCCGAGACGTGATCCGAGAATGCCCAATACAATTTCGCATTCCGCAGGATTCACCAGCTCCGCCTGATAGTGGTCGGTGGAACGAACCGGCTGTTCCTCCCAGAAAACATCGTCCAAACGCACGAACGACCAATATTTTCCCTGAAGCCGACCGATGATCCTGCCGGCGATCTGACGTTCTGCTGAGACATCGCCAGGACTACTTACAAATATTTGAATGATGCGCATGATTAAAGGCCGCTATCAGCGTAACTCGGATTGGAAACAACAGTGGAGTGAACGGGGCCAATAGAAGCAGAGTGGATCAATGTGTTCTTTGTTTTTATGTCAGGGCGGTGGGACAAAACTGAATTTACGGAATAAACATGATACGCGGGGGCTAGGTAAAGTTCGCTCTGGGCTCCGCCAGTTCCTTCGCATCAAGCACGGACCATTCCGCGACTTCCTGGACGAAGTCGTTGGCGACTTTTTCGCTGTGGTGGAGGGATTCGAGGGTCCAGGAGCCGGGGTTGCAGTCGGGTTGGTCTTGGGCTGAGAGGATGCGGTTGTGGAGGCGGTTGACTTCGGCGAGGCGACCGCCGCTGCGCTGTTGGGTGGTGGGAGCCGGGCGGCCTTATAGAATGGTGTGCATGACGGCGGAGAGGAAGATGGTATGGCTGGATATGGGAGGGATAGACGGGATTCTGCGGCTGAGAGGTATCCGAAGGATGTCCGGACCACCTTTCTACGAAATTCTTAGCATCTAATCGACAACGATGACTGTTTCATCTCTGTTGGATTCGGATTCGTTCATCAGAAGCTCGGGGCGAATGGTGGCGACAAGTCCATTGGCACGGATGGTAGACCTGTGTATCCACTTGATGAAAGGAGGAGCGACGACATCATACTGGTCGAGCGCTTCATTCGGATGATCCAGCTTCCTCATTAGTATGCCGGCGCCCAATTTTCCAACCGAATCATCAACCACCGAAATGACGATGCCGGCGTGTTCGAGGTTCTTCGGGGAGTAAGTGGATGGCACTACCCAAAGGTGCTTATGTCGAATGATGCCGTAGTTCTCGACGAGACTGAGGATGTTGTCCAAGCCATACCAAGCGAAATAGATCGGGGATTGCGACGGATTGGCGGGATCGGGCAGGGCAATGTCAGCGATCTCGATCACGGTTTCGTGAGGCTTGGCGGTGAATTTGAAACGTTCAGGTGGGCCTCCTGCCTCCCTCATCCGCTGGTTCAGTTTTTCCAGCCCTTCCCGGACAGCTTCGTCCTGTTCAACACCTAGGTTGTAGAGGAAGACCAAATTTTGATCGGGTTTGAATACGCTATCCAAAGCGTCGCCATAGGCGACAGGCCCGGGACCATACTGGACGCCCGCAACCTTCGGAATATTGATCAAGCCGGAAGTCCGTGGTTCTGTCACCCCCAGATAAACGAGGCCCTTCGTATCTGCCTCGGAAAGTAGGCCAGATTTTATCACCGCTTTGGTCGCGTGGGTTCCGAGAGTGGCGAAATAATCGATCTGTTTGTGGGATTCGTGAATCTTTAGCATGAGCGAATCCCATACTCGGCCCGCGTCTGGATCATCAGGAGAAGCGTATTTTACTTTCATGCCGAAACCGGGGTCCTCGACGGCAATCGATACGGTGTAACCCCGGGCCACCGCTTGCTTGGTGAACTCATCCTTGAAGCCTTGGAGAATGGCTTTCTCGTAAGGGACGTTTTCCCCCATGATGGCGACCACGGAAAGATGCCCGCGATGAGGGATGCTCTTCGGTCTGTCGGGTCTCCGGTTGGCGAGCCAGCCAAAGCCCGCGACGGTCACGACGGTGAGAGCCCCCACTGAAAGGAGTATCCTCCGGGAGATTTTTGCGCCACGATCCATGCCGGACTCGATTTTGCCGCCGACTTCTTTTTGTGATCGGAGAATATCATCGAGCTTCGCATCGTAGCGGGTGAGGGTTTTTTTGAGCTCGGTATCTTTCTCGTGCTGGGGCCAGAGGGAGCAGAGTGCGTGGCGGCAGAGTTTGTCGGGGTGGTCGAATGCGTTGCGGTCTAAGCCCAGGGCAGAAGTGAGGTAATTGAGGAAACGTTGCTGCTGGGGGAGATCATCGATTTCGGGACGGGGCTTGGGGGAGTCGGGCTGGTGGCCGCTGGCAAGGAAGATGAAGGCGGTTTTTTGCCAGTAACGGGAGAGGACGAATTCCCATTGGGTGTAGCTGATGTTCTCGAAGCTGGGAGGAAGGAGATCCCGCCATGTTTTCTCATCACGATCGGTCCGGGCGGCGGGATGGATGGGCCGATCCAAGGCACTGACCGGCGGGAAGGCTCCGGTGTAGGTTCCTTGGAGGCAGAGGACGACGTCAGAGTCGTGGATGTATTTGGAGAGCTTTTCGAGAGTGGTTTCAGTGTCGGACTCCTGGCGGAAGGAGAGCTGGGTCCGCGCGGCGATTTCGACGCTTTGGAGAGCGTTGCGGAGTTCCTCGGCATGGGAGCCGAGTTCGCGGGAGACGCGTGAGATGAATACGCGGCGAGGCGGGGTGTTCATGAGGCGCAATTGACGGTGAGTAGGGTCTGCTTCACAGTCTGGCGGATGGAGCCGAGGTCACCGGTGGTGGCTGAGATGAAGAATTTGGGAGGGTGCATGGATAAGCGGTTCTTTGAGTATTTTCATAAGCAGCGATGTTGAACTTCAAGGCTCCACCAACTCCTTCGCATCAAGCACGGACCATTCCGCGACTTCCTGGACGAAGTCGGTGGCGACTTTTTCGCTGAGGTGGAGGGATTCAAAAGGATTTTCGATTGATGATTGTTGATTTTGGATGGTTGATTTGAAGAGGAAGAGGAAATCGCATTGGGCATTTGGGGAGAAATTTTCCGGTATTATGGCTCGGGGACTTCCTTGGCGTAGAGAACGGACCACTCGGAGACTTCGTGGACAAAGGTGCTGGCGACGGACTCGGAAAAACGGAGGACCTCGGGCGTCCATGAGGCGAGATCGGTGGAGGGGGAAGCTTGTGAGGAGGTGATGGTGGTAAGGAGGCGCTCCGCAGCGGCGAGCTTGCTGCCATGGGGTTCGAGAGGGGCGGGTGTCCTGATCTTGGCGGCGAAGGGCAGGAGGGTGCGGAGGAAAGCAAGGGGACGGTGGATGAGGAGGTTGGCGATTTTTTCACCCCGGGTGGGCTCCGGCGGACGGGAGGGCTTGGGGGTGCGCCCGGCGAGGATGGCCCGCATGATGGCGGAGCGCTCGGCCAGGCGACGGCACTCGGATTGGAAGCGGATGCCATTGAGGCTACCGACGGCGGCGGGAAGCACGGC
The DNA here is from genome assembly GCA_014379305.1 of Akkermansiaceae bacterium. Classification (GTDB taxonomy): domain Bacteria; phylum Verrucomicrobiota; class Verrucomicrobiia; order Verrucomicrobiales; family Akkermansiaceae; genus Luteolibacter. Next base: position 3,876 of record JACMMB010000015.1, on the reverse strand, counting down.
GGCGGCGAAGATGAGCCAAGGGGTGATGGAATGTAGAACGGGGAATTTGTCGGGAAGCAGGATATCGATGGTGACGAAGCCGAGATCGACGAGGACGAATCCGATGACGGTAAAGTTGAGGATTTTCCCCCAGTTTTCCGCCCAAGTGTGGATGCGGTCCATGGTGCGGGAATTCCGGTCATGATAGATTGCCTGCTGCTTGAGCCATGAATCCCGGACAGCAGTGAGGAGAGTTACGGGCTGGAGCGGCAGGATGGCAGCTTGGTAACTGGAATTTTCAAACTGGAACTTTTCCTGCCGTAAATCCGGCAAGGAGGCGGGTGAGACACTGCGGATGATGGCGTCCAGCAGCCAGTCCGCCGCGCTCTGGCGGACGACGCGTGAAGCATACTGCGGCGGTGCGGCGACGGGCGGCTGGAAGCTGCCAACAAGCGGGAGGTAATACATGGTCCGAAGGCGCTCGGCGAGGTAGCGGTAATCCACCGCCTTGTCATTCCAGTCCCCATGGTTGGCACGGTGAGTCGTGCGAAAGATGGTCCAGACGCAGGCAAGCTTGATAGCTCCCAGCACGAGGAGGGTGAGATAGATGGGAAAGGATGCATGGTGGAAGGGACTCTCCGACAGTTTCTCTATAACGGGGTGATGCTCCACCGCGCCATGAGCCTTTTCTGGATGGGAAGGCAAAAAACCCAGCAGGACGAGGCTCAGTGCGGCGAGGGTGACGGCGACGGTGGCGAGGAGGTAGTTGAGAAAAAAGGCACCGCGATAGAGACCGGTGTAGTGATAGTTCAAGCGGGTGCTGCGGTCGCGCCAGAGCTTGTACGGCTGGAGCGGAGGATCTGACTTCGGGACGGGGCCGGAGCGGAAAGAATTTTCGAATCGGGTCCAGAGACGGGCGGAGCGGCTGGTTTTCGCGGTGGGTTTCCCGTCATTCCCCGTGATGAGCGGTGGAATGGTGGACGCATGGAAGAATTCCTTGAGCAGCTTTTCTCCATGGCTGGCCTCGGTCTCGTGCTCGGAGGAATGACCGCTGGCGTGCTCTTCCGCCAGATCCACATCGGGATCGGCGACGATAGTGGTTACCCAAAGCCTGAGGATTTTCTGCCAGTCGGATTTCCCATCGGCAAGGGTGGCGATCGCTGAGGCTGGATCATCGCCAGGCTCGATGAGAGTGATCCTTCCTGATAGGGTGTGAACGAAGATGACGGGAAGATCGAACTCGAGCGCGGCGCGGAGGGTTTCCAAGGTGCCACCGGCACTGCCCTCTGCGTCGGGATCTGCAGCGGCAATGATGATGTCGGCTTGGCGGAGAAGAAGTGTGGATTGGGCGCGGTAGGCGCGCTTGCGACGGTCGTTCGCGAGCTTGGTGTCTGGATTGGGTTTCTCGTAAATGCCGTCCAGGGTGAGGATGTAGGTGCAGCGTGCCGCCTGAGCATCGAAGGCTTCAAGGAAACCTGGCGGGCGGCTGGAGCGATAGACCGGGAACTCAAAGGGAATGACGGCGGCAAGTTCGGTCAGCAGATGGGGGGAGAACTTCTCATGGCTGGCGAGTTTTTCCAGCACATCGGCCGCGAGGCTATCCGCGCCTTGGCATAGCCCGGTAATCAGACGCAACACGGGGTTCTCCGCAGAGTAATACTGATGGATGCGGGGTTCCGGTGTGGATGCCTGAACGGGCGTGCCGGGGGCGATTTCGACAAGCCGTGTGGCAAGGGTTTCAAAAACCTGGCCCAGCGCGGCGGCGACGAGGGATGAGTCTGCCGGGAGATGCTGATTTCCCGCGAATCCGACGCGCAGAGTCAAACGGGGAGGCGTGGGGAGGGAATTGACGAGGGCCGGACTGGCATCGTGCGGGGGCGGGGAGACGTTTGCATGATCCATCTGAGCGATTTGTTAGCAGATGAAAGGAGGTATGTCACCAAGGATGGCATTTCCTGGTCGCGCATTTACTGAAATTGAAGTGAACTCGCATCGCAGGTGAGGTTTTGGCGGAATTGGACACGGGGGTGGATGGGCGGGGTGGAGGATTTCTCGGGCTTATCGTAGATGCCATCGGGGACGACGACGTAGGAGGATACGGCCAGTTGTTTGTCGAACACGGGAAGGAAATCGGGATCGCGGCTGGCGCGGTAGTCGGTGATCGGAAACGGGACGACGGCGGCGATGTCCTTTTCCAAGGCGGGCATGACTATTTCCCGGAACACATCGTAGGCGATGGTGTCGGCACCTTCGCACAGGCCGTGGATCAACCGCAGGGTCGAGCGCTTGTGGGAGTAGAATTGGGCGATGGAAGGAACCGGGCGCTCTTTCTCAGCATCGTCCATGGGCGCGATTTCCACCAAACGCCAGCCGATGACGCCAAAGACATCCCGGAGGCGGGTGGTGGCTGTCTCGGTTTGGATGGCGTCGAGCTGGCGCTTGCCTGCGAAGCCGACGCGGAGGACAAGGTCGGGAAATAGCGGGGAGCTGGGGGAGGATATTTCAGCAGAACCTGACACGAATGATAGCGGGGTGACGAAACTAGGGACTCGATTCGTGTAGGGAGTTATCAGGTTGATGGGGAATTGCTAGGCCGGAAGTGTGCAAGTTTTTTGGGATTCAATCATGAACACTGAAATGGCCGGGAGGGTCCGGCCATTTTATGTTGGAGATTCAAGAGAGCGGCGGATAGGCGCGTTTCACCAGGCGAATGAGCGAGGAACGCTCTTTCAGCCATCAGAATCGTGGTGCGTAGGTTCAACTGTTGCACGTAACTGGTCAACCCGGAGATCTGGACGAGATCACCCGTCTCAAACGGGCGCTGCAAGCTCAGGAAAATGCAGGCCAGGAAATTCTCCGTGATGTCCCGGAATGCGATCCCCACGACCAGGCCTATCAGACCCGTGCCGCCCTCTACGGTCAGCGCCAATTGGGTCATCTTCTACGGGCTCAGCCCTTGATTATTGCTTGCGCAAATTTCAAGGGCTGAGCCCATACACGACAAGCCCTGTCGGGATTGATCCCCTCGTTCCCGGCGGGCCGTTGTGTATTGGTGAATGTGTTCATAGACCGATGGTGCGGATTACTTCTGGCGCGGCGATTCGAGATCGTCGCCCGGCGGCTTGCGACCTTTGCGCATTTCAGTCACAGCGGCCATGAGCGTCAGTGCGGCGTTTTTCGCTTCCTCCATGAAGGCTGTGTCGCGATCCAGTGCCTCGTGGCTGGTGGCATAGGGCTCGTAATAGCCGATGTGGCGATCAAACACCGCAGCAGCCCCGGCGGGCACGAGTTCCATGTCTGTTAGCCAATCGTGGAGGTTGCGTCGGAGGCTTTCAATACCCGTGGAATCGCCGTGGGTGATCAGCGAAAAAATCCGTCCCTTGAGATGCTTCGGAAAGTCCCAACCCTTGAGTTCGATCTCCTTGGCCTCGGAGGCTTCCTTACCATGCGTGCTCGTCGGATCAGGATTGCCGCCGTCCGCGCAGACCAGCCGATCCATCATCAGCTTCAAAACGCTCGGTGCCTGATACCAATGGACCGGCGTCACGATCATCACGCCATGCGCGGCGACCCAGCGCGGATAGAGTTCATTCATCCAGTCGTGGATCTGGCCCATGTAGTGATTTGGATAACATGAGCACGGCCAGTGGCACAGCGGCATGGCGGTGGAGACGCACGCTTTGCATGGATGAATATGGCGGCCGTATTCGGAATTGATTTGGCTAAGATCGAGGAAATCCACGTCGAAGCCGCCTTGCTTTTCGATGCACGCGCGCACTTCGGTCGTCACACGGAACGTTTTCGCCATCTCGCTCGGGCACGTTTCATCCGTGCGTGGCGAGGCGGAAATTAGAAGGATGCGCGACTTGCCGCCGTGATCCTCGAAGCGCCGTTGAG
>JACMMB010000150.1 GCA_014379305.1 Akkermansiaceae bacterium | reverse complement strand
GGGTGCCGGGGTTGCGCGGATGACGGATGGTTCCGTGTGGGAGGAGGTCGTGTGGGTGGGGCGATCTGGCCGGGCGTTGCTTTGAAACGGAATTTCCCTGACGGGGTGGCACGCCGGTAAAAGAAGAATGGCGAGAACGGATAGTTTTTCGAGGGACATGGTTGTGATGGGAGTGAAGGCGATGGAACGGCTTGAAGCAAGCTTGTGACGGAAGGTGCCGGGTGTGCTTGGAGGTTGCGGGGGGCGCAGGTTGGTGTATCCGTTTTGCGGATTATGATGGGATTCAATTTGCCGAGGAAATGTGGAGTGATGCTGTTGCCTGATTGCACTTTATTTCCGCATGGCGGGCTGCCCCTGTATATATTCGAGGAGCGGTATCGGAAGATGCTGGATGAGGCGCTGGCCGGTGATTGCGTGTTTGCGGTTGGGAGATTGAAGGAGAGTGGCCATGGCGACGAGGAGATGCCGCGAGTGGGAACGGCGGGGCTGGTCAGGGCTTCAAGAGAGCGCGAGGATGGGACTTCGCAACTGTTGCTGCATGGAGTGATAAGGGTGAAGTTTATCGAATGGCTGGAGGAAAAATCTTACCCGTATGCTGTGATTGAGCCGATGATGTCCGAGCCTCTGGAAGAGGGACGCGGGCTGGCGGCGATGAAGGCCTTGCGCGGGTCCGTGGAGGACGGCATCATGGGACTGCCGGAAGAAGTGAGACAGGGGGTGTTGGGTTTGCTCGATCAGGCTGACGAGGCCGGGCTGATGGCGGATATTGTGGCACAACAATTTGTCGATGACGTGAATCTGCGTCAGAAGCTGCTTGAGACAGCCGGAGTGGGGAACAGAGTGCGGATGCTCTGTGAGTTTTTTGAAAAGCTGAAATAACAAGGGAATGGCAAGAAGGGGTGGCGGAGTCCGATGTGTGTTTTCAGAATTGCTTGACCGGTAGCCGGTGGAATACTTTGGTGCGGGATGATGTTGGGTGTTTTGGAGCCATCGGGATTAATTGAAAAAGGTGGACCGCTCATGTGGGCGCTTTTGGCGTTGGGGTTTTTCGGTTCGGCATGCATTGTGGAGCGCTTTTTCTTTTTCCATAGGGCGAGGATAAATGTGAGTTCGTTGCTGGTTGGATTGGCTCTGCATGTTAAAAGGCGGGCATTTGCGGAAGCCCTGCATGAGGCCGCGAGGGCGCCGGGACCGGTTGGAAGGGTGGCTCATGCAGGTTTGTTGAGATATTACCTGAGTCGTTCGGATTTAAGAGATGTTTTGAGGGAGGCGGGCCAGCAGGAAGTGCCGAGGATTGAAAAAAATATCCGGGGGATACTTTCCGTGGCATTACTGGCCCCTTTGATCGGCATGTTGGGAACCATGCTGGGGATGATGGATGTGTTCCAAAGAGTAAACGAGCAAGGTGGCCCATTGGGACCCGGGGAGCTTTCATCGGGTGTGATGATGGCCCTGATCACGTCCGTGATGGGTCTGACGGTGGCGGTGCCAATGTATATATTCTATCTCTATTTTCTGGGTAGGGCGAAATCATTGGTCAGTCGAATCGAAAGGGCAGGCATCGAAGTGTTACACATGATTGCCGATGCGCGGGAGGAAGTGGAATTCGCGCCGTTCCGGGGAGAGGTGATTCATGGAAAGAAAAGGGCAAGGGTTCCGAGAAAAGATAAAGCAAAGGAGGTTATATGAAACTCGAAATGACCCTCCAGGAGAGGCCTGGGTTTCTACATGCAATGCCGCTTTTTGATCTATTCGCCCTCGTGACAATGCTGCTGATGATTGGACCGATGTTTCTGGGGCAAAGCGGAGTCATGGTAGATGTGCCTGCCTCGCAGTTTCAAATGCAGCGGTATGACGAAGCTGTAGTGGTTACGCTTGGACGGGGAGAGGTTAAGCCCAGACTTTATATTGGCAGCAAGGCGGTGACTTTGGAAAGTCTCGAAAGCGAATTGGAGAAAGTCAGGGTTGAAGACTCTCAGATTATAGTTTTGCTTAAAACGGATGTTGGAGTGTCTGTGGGATTGGAGCGGAAGATTACCGAATTAATCATCGGCATGGGTTTCAAACTGGCGTTGGTGGGGAATGATGATGGGGATTCGTATGGTGTCTCTCCGAAAGAAGTCAAATCAGATGACTGAGGAAAAACTCATTTTTGATTGGGAGGATAGAAGAACAAAAACATCCCATAAACTATTGGCTATACTGATAGTTATGATAGTATTTACCTTTTTCTTTAATGCGATCAATGTGAGATTCGGATTTACTCAACCAGTAACAAAAACGACTGCGTCCGTGATCCATTTTGCAAATGATGATTTGGGGAAATTCTGGAGGCTTAGGGCTGAGGAGGAAGGGCCTTTTCCAGGGGCGCTAGAGCATGAGAATTTGGAGCAGGTAGCGGATTTGCGCTGGATTATAAACCAGGCTGGAGGGTCAATTTGGAATCCTGATAAGCCGACAATCGCTCGGTTTAAAACAACTGATGGGTTGGGTGATCCACGACTTGCGCTTGAAGGAGAGGTGGTTTTTCCAAAGCAGGCAGGCGAGGTTGAGAAGGTTGTTGAAGCTGATTTGGCAGTGGGCGAGCGGAAGAAAATCCCCATGCTCATTTCCAATGATAGTTCCTGGTTGAAATGGCAGCCTGAGGAGTTCCCGGCTTTTGACGGGACGATTGCCGAAGATGACTCTTCCTCGACATGGAACTTTTTATTGAGTCTGCGGGCGGACGGTCGGGTTGGGCTTTGTTTTCCTGACCAGCAAGCGCCAGAGCTCATTGAAACCTGGTTAAAAAAGATCCGTTTTCAGAAGGGTGCGGGTGAACGTTGGCTGAGTGTTCGAGTGGAATTTATCAATCAAGTTCAAGATGGATCTAAGTCTGAATGAGTTGGTTATGGCGCTTGTGAGCGGCAGCATGATCGTGGTCGTACTGACTTCACTTGGATCGAGATTCCTACACCATAAAGCCGAGCGTCGCCTCGTGAATTGCCGGATAACCTGCCGACTTTGCGGGCAAATTTTCAATCGTGAGCATGGCGAAAAACTGAGGCATTGTCCTGTGTGTGGAGCCATGAACCATGCAACGGGCAACGGCACTCTCGGGTAACTATTTAGATTGCAGGTTCCTGATCCGAGGCGGTTTTCCGGGAAATATTCAGCTTGCTGGAAAATATATCGTGTGTTGGTTAATTCCGGATGATTCAATGCTAGCTAGAGATGCAAGCTACCCTTTTGCCCCCACAGAACTCTGTATTGTGCGCTCCAATAACGGCAACCCGGGAGTTGGCGGCATGCCTGATCGCAAATGTTCCGATGATAGATTTGCTTTCCGCCGAGCTAACCCGTGCGGGTTTCCAACTGGTTGACAATTCAGATGCTGGCGAAAGAACCTTGCGTATTCCCATCGACACATGGATAGAGCTTGGCGCTTTGCTGATGCTTGGAAGAAATGCGAAAACGGCCCGGCTTACCGACCATTCCGGCGTTCTCCTGGCCTGGAAAGGTTATGATGATGCCAACGATTGCGAGGAGGAGCTGAGGACCGAGGCGCAGTGTTTTCCGATAGTTTATCCATGGGATTTGCTGCGAATGAATGAAGAGGTGATGGCATTGATGGATGAGACTTCGCTGCTTGGTGAAGTGAGTCCCCTCGCTACCATTTCGGGGCCTGTAAGGCTTGGTCTAGGGGCGCGCATTCTGCCTGGAACTGTCGTGGAAGGACCCGTTGTCATTGGTGCCGGCACGCAGGTCGGGCCGAACGCTTTGATTCGTGGCGCGACCAGCATTGGGGCCAACTGCTATATCGGCCATTGTGCGGAGGTGAAAAATTCCCTTATTTTCCCTAATACCTATGTGTCACGGCATTGTTACATAGGAGATTCCATCATTGGCTCGCATGTGAATCTGGGTGCGGGAACCAGAACCGAAAATCATCGTCATGACGGCCGGCATCATGTTTCCCAGATCCGGGGGAAATTCGTGGATACGAACAGGCTGAAACTGGGTGCGATGATTGGGGATGGAGTGCGGACAGGAGTGAATACCTCTCTTGAAGCCGGCATAAAGATAGGCGTTGCGCGGACAACCAAGCCCGGAACCTACGTCGACAAGGACCTCATGTGACCAAATCGTAACAAACCGCCCATTTCCCAGCTGGCTGCTGAAGAGCTACATCACATCCGAATGCAAAAAGTACTTATTGTTGAAGATGAGGTCGATATTGCCGATTTGATCAACTTCAATCTCCAGAGAGCAGGGTATGAGGTATTCAAGGCACACGACGGCATCACCGGAACCGAAATGGCCATTCAGCACCGGCCTGATTTGGTAGTGCTTGACCTGATGTTGCCAGGACGGGATGGCTATTCGGTCTTTCGCGAAATCCGCAGGGATGCGCGAACCGCGAAGATCCCGGTGATCATGTTGACAGCAAGGGCGCAAACGGAAGACCGGATTCAAGGGCTTGAGGCGGGTGCCGATGACTATGTGACCAAACCCTTCAGTCCCAAAGAGCTGGTGCTAAGGGTTCACGCAATTTTAAAGCGCACGGACGCTCCGCCCGGTGCGGTCGAATATGAGTTCGGTCCGTTCCGTTTTGATAAGAACACGGTGAAATTTTATTTGGACAACGAACCCGTGGATCTGACTTCGACGGAGTTCAAGCTGTTGCTGTTTTTATGCGAGCGCTCGGGCAAGCCGCAGGATAGAAATGATCTGTTGCGTACCGTCTGGGGATACAGTGACGAAGTTCACAGCCGGACATTGGACACCCACATGAAGAGGCTGCGACAAAAGCTCGGAGAGTATGGGAGTCAGATAGAAACCGTGCGAGGGGTGGGTTATTGCGTGGCGACCCCGCATGCATGATTGTCGAACTGGCCATATTCGCAACGCTCAGCGCGTTTGCAGCACTTCTCGTTTCCGTGATTCGGCAGAAGAGGTCGCGGGTGGAGTATGAGACCAAAGTCAAGTCCTGGAAGCTGCGACTGGAACTGGATCTTCAGCAGGCCAAGGACGAAAGAAACCGATTGCTTGATGCCCTTGGGGATGCGTTTCTCATCGTTGATCCACAGGGAAATATCCGTTTCGCAAATTCAGCGGCACAGGAGCTTTTCAAGGGCCGCATACTCACTGGAAGACCTATTCGCGAAGCATTTCTGGATACCAGGCTGGCTGAGGCTTTGCTGCGATGCCTGGACACCGGGGAGCCGGTGAGGACCCGGATTGTTTTGCCACAACAAACTTCCCCTCTCGGCGATCTGGAGACGCGGGGAAACAACGCCTGGATCATTGATGCCGCGCAGCTTTCCGACACTCCCAACGGCAATCCCAACACCCGGGTGGTGATTCGCGATGTGACCGCCGAGCATCAGCTTGATCAGATCCGCAAGGATTTTGTGGCGAACGCCTCGCATGAGT
>JACMMB010000149.1 GCA_014379305.1 Akkermansiaceae bacterium | reverse complement strand
GCCCGAAAAAGTACCATCGCCCTTGATGACCAACTGGCGAATCGCCAGGCTCTGGGAGTCCATCAAGAAATCGCAGACGTGGCCGATCATTCCATCACTCGCCTGGACCTTAAAGCCGACCATGTCTTTCAAGCTCCGCAGATGGGCGTCGGCCCCTTCCCCATAATTTGCGCTGACAAGAGCTTGCACCATCGGCAGAGGCGTTGCGGCGGCCTCTAAAATTGGAGAACCGGCCAGCCCACTAAACGCATCACCCTGCCAATAGTATGGCCAGCCGTAGTATCGGTGATACACTTCCTCATATTGCCTCGACACCGGTTTGTGAGATTGTATCGATGGGCTCTCTTCAATTTGTTTCCGGTTCAGGTTGACGTCCAGGACATTTCCGGCCTGATAAAGACCACCAAAGGCGCGGGGAGAGATAAGCACTTGTCGCCCTGGCAACCAGGACCCCGTGTCGGCCACCACATACCGAACCGTCCAGTTCTGATCGTCAAAATAAAAATCCTTGAGACGGCCAATTTCGCCGTCGGACGCGCGGAGTTTGTCTCCGAAAACGTGTTTAACACTTTGTAACATACATTTGTCCCTCTTGATAATGGCCTCCTTGGGCAGTCCTTCCAGCCCATCGTCTGCAGTCGAGGTGTTCGTGCGAAGTTGTTCGCTCGCTTTTCGCGTCGTGTCAGTTTTCAGAATCCAGGCAACCGAGCGAAGCCCTAATTTGCTTCGCAGCAAGCAGTTGCGCTATCGGGATAAGCCTACTTTTCTGCGGCCACACACCCACATCGGGTATGAAGGAATGGCGCCCACCAAGCAATAGATTACGCGCCGTTCCTTTGCGTCTACGGCGCAGAGGCCGTTCTTGAGATCAGTCTTTAGACGTTGAGCGACCTCCTCGATAGAAAGAGCATGCCAGGGGCCTCACCCTTGGATGGCGAAGGTTCAACCATATTCAGAGTCTCCCGCATCGGAGGGTAATTGCAAATAAAGCAAAGGATGTTTGGGGATGGCAACCCAATATCTGTTCGCGACGATCAGTTTGGCGTGCTGGGGGCCTCCTTAGATTGTTCCTCTTTTTGCTTCTTCTCTTTCTCGTGCTTTTTGCTGATCGGATTGGCATATTCCGGAACGAAATAGGAGCAACCCGAGACAGCAATGATCACGACAAAACCAAGCACGAGGCTCAGGCTCCACCGAATGCGATTCGACGAAAAATTCGGAACCGAGCTTTTCATACCTTCGCAAAATAAGGCGACTCCAAATATCTACGCCCTGACTGACAGAAAAGCCCCCTCGGAGTTTGCTTAATTGGCGTTTTGAAGATGCGGCTTTCAATCCTCGTTTGTTGTGGAACGAGGCCACTTGTGATTCGATGATGGGCTTTTGCTTCTGAGGCGTTTTCCATTTAATACCTAAATTCTTCAGACGGACTGGGCACAGGCATAATGGAAGCGTCTGCTCGCATCCTCGTATAGATAGGGAAAACTGAAATCGTCCTAGGGAGAAATCCTTGGACCGTCGGGCAGGGTTCACTTGTGTTGTTAATCCATAGGGACTCTCCCGGATGAATTTATCCGTGTTGGCCCACTCTCGCGCTCGACGGATTCTGGGCCATGTTTTGGACTCGGGGGATTCTGCAACCGGGAAATCCCGGCGAGCGTTCAAAGGAGATCATTATGAAAACAACCAGCAAAACAATTATTGCTCTGGCCGCATTGATTGCGGTTTCAGCATCGGCAGAAAAGGTAGCCTTTAACCAATTGCCAACGCTGGCGCAAAACACAATCAATCAGCGAAAGGGACCAGATGCGATCAAAGACATCGAGCTAAAGACGCGTAATGGCGTGACCGCCTATGAAGTCGAGTTTGACCGATTGGGGTTCAATCCAAAGTTGGTTGTGGCTGCGGATGGCTCGGTCATCGAAGACCACAGAACACGCGGAGAAATGGCAACGGATAATCGGACCCTCAAGTGGGATTTGCCCAACTGGCATAGAACGACCTTGACGACGAATGATCTGCCACCAAGGGTTCAGCAGACAATTCGTAACGAAAGTCGCGGGCGGAAAGTCGTGGATATTGACCGCGAGAAATGGCACGGGCAACCGGTCATTGAGGTGGAATTTCAACAAAAAGGGAGGAACGCCCACATTTACGTCGCTGACAATGGAGCGATCGTGAAAGATGAGCGAGTTGGAACAGCGCCGTCTATCCTTTTCATGGGAACCCAATTGGAAGATCTTCCGACTGCAGCCCAGAGCAAAATCAAAGAGCAAGCTGGCACAGGCAAGATCAAGGACATTGATAAGGAGATCCGCGATGGCCGAGTTGTTTACGAAATCGAGATCGAGCCGGAAGCTGGCGACGATTTTCATCTCGTCATCGCCCCGGATGGGGTAATTTTCAAAGACACTCGTTCCGCTGTTGGCGCTCCGGCTTCTCAATTGCAGAGAGGCGCTGGATCAAAGTTCACATTCGACCAGGTTCCGCTTGAAGTTCAAACCGCAATCAATGCTCACGGTGGCGCAGCGGCGGTGATCGATATCGAAAAAGCATCCAGCGATGGAAAATCCAATTTCAAGGTTCGAATGAAACCCGATGGAGCAGTAATCACGCTGCAGATTGCCGAAGACGGAACTGTCGTGGTTCAATGAAGAAGTTAGGAGGCCGTTCCGACCGGTGGTCGCCGGGCCGCTAAACCTTCGGGAGATTCGGGAAAAATTACCGATGAGTTCAGTCCCAGCTGGACGCCACCGTGGCCGAACAGCCGCGGATTGATGGTGGCAATTTAGCACTTTTCTTAAGCGCCATCTGCCCGACCGACAGATGAATGGCGGCACACAAGTAATAAGTAATCGTCAAAACTTCTCCGGGATAGGGGCGGTCAATTGTTGGTCGGGCGCTATGGCCTTGTTTGTTCATCTTCCCTCTTTATATGGGTCACGGATCTCCAAAACGCAGTGAGGCCCGGAATTGACCACCGGTAACCCATGGCGCCCATCTCGCTGGTCGCAGCAGATTCAGTCCAGTGTTCGATCCATAACCGGTAACAGCCGACGACCAAATCCGTGCGGTCGCGACCGTGGCCGCAATGAATATACGTGCCCCCGGGCTTCATCGCCTGCACGGCCCGCCAGACATCGTTGCTGCTTGGCTTCTGGAACATCTCCCAAATAGTGGCTGGGGGCAATTTGATGAAATTGACGACCATTCCGTCGGCCAGCGTGTCGGCCACTTCGCCATTAAGCTTCACGACGTTTGTTACGCCGAGTGAACGCAGGAACTGCCAGCCGTTCTGATTTGGTTGGCCACCTCGGTAGATGCCCGCATCCACTTCGGCAAAGTTCGGAATGCCATTCACCACGGGACGGGACACGCACCCGGAAAATAAACAACCGCAGCCGGCTAGAGCAGCCGCACAGATCAATTTTGCGAATTTGTTTCGCACGTTTTATCCGGTACCTTAATGTCGGTTAGCCCGGAAACCAGTGCTATCAACTTGGGAGCTATTTCGTTCAAGGGCAGGATAAAATCAACATCGCCAGTCTTGATTGCAGTCTCCGGCATGCTGAAATCCTGCGACGTGGGCCGGTCCTGAGCGATGACCTGGCCGCCCTTTTCCTTTATGATCTGCACCCCGAAGGAGCCGTCACCGTCTCCACCCGTCAGGACAACGGCAATGGCATTCTCTTTGTACTCCTCGGCCACCGAAGCAAACAAGGGCTCCGCCGAGGGACGGGCATAGTGAACTTTTTCCGCAGCGGAAGAGGAAAGCTGAAGGCGACCGCCTTTTACCACCAACAGGTGGTGGTTGGGCGGGGCTACAAAAACACGCGAATGGCATAGCATGTCGCCAGACTGAGCTTGTTTGACCTCCAAATGGGTGCGGCTGCTTAAAATTTCAGCCAGAAGACTCTTATGGTCGGGAGAAAGGTGCATCACAATGGCAATGGCGGCCGGAAAACCCGCCGGCAAGTCGCCCAGAATGATGGATAAAGCCTTCAAGCCACCGACCGAAGCCGCCATGGCGATGACGCACCGTGCTGGATCGCATTGAGTAGTAGGCATGAACAATTATCTTGGTGACTGTACGCTATCAATGACCTGCGTCACGAGCCTTTGTTTTTTAAAACGCTTGCCAAGCGTTGCAGTTCTTTCGATATTTTGCCGGGTGGTAGAACGAAATCAACGCTACCTGAAGCCTGAGCGCTCAGAGGCATGTCGCCTACTTCGGCGGATACGTC